>NZ_CATMPS010000002.1:0-242049 GCF_950073225.1 uncultured Oscillibacter sp. | reverse complement strand
ACCGCAGCTATCCCAGACCCGTGGTTGCCGGCAACCGCATTTCTCCTGTGTATGTCCCCGCGCGTTGACTCCCCTGCCTGCCTTGCAACTCTCTTTTTGGTAACTTCTGGTTAACTTAATGGCATTGGTCTAATTGCCCTATATTTTTGACCTGCTTGTGTTCCAAATAATTCTCAACAAATGTCTTTTGCAGAGAGACACAGCCTCTGTATTTTTCATTTTTGAGAATCTTCCGCAGAGTTTCCTTGCTCCAGACGCTTTTACCTCTTGGCGAAGGAATCCCCATATCCTCCAGATGCGCAGATATCCTCGCAAGGCTGACTCCTGATGCTGACATCTCATAAATCAATCGAACAATTTCAGCCTGCTCCTCATGAATGAAGAGCTTTCCCTCCTGGTCATGGGTATATCCATAGCATACTCGCTGATAGTACTTGGAATTTGGATTTTGAAATGACTTACGCAGACCCCATTT
The DNA here is from genome assembly GCF_950073225.1 of uncultured Oscillibacter sp. NCBI lineage: Bacteria > Bacillati > Bacillota > Clostridia > Eubacteriales > Oscillospiraceae > Oscillibacter > uncultured Oscillibacter sp. The sequence goes on along the minus strand of NZ_CATMPS010000002.1, from coordinate 241,574 downwards.
GATATCCTCGCTTTTAGAGTAACTCTCATCCTGTGCCAGGGCACAAATCAGCATCAGCATAAACTCGGAGCTTTCATAGAGAGAATGGATATTCTCGCGCTCAAAATGAATATCAACATTCCGACGTCTCAACATCCGAATCGTTTTCAAAGCGTCTACTGTATTGCGTGCGAAACGGTGGGCCGATTTCGTGAGGATCATATCCACCTTGCCGCGCCGACAGGCAGAAAGCAGAGCTTTAAATCTGCTCCTCCCCTTTATCCTCGTTCCACTGCCAACGTCGGAATATACTCCCGCAAAAATCCAGTCTGGGTTTTGCTTAATATGCTTCTCGTAATATTGTTCCTGCATTGCCAAACTTGATAGTTGTTCAGCAGCTTTGGTGCTGACCCGGCAATATGCTGCCACCTTTAATTTGGGTTGGAAACTGGCTTTGGGAGGTATCATTTTGACAGTACCCATACGGCCCCTTTTCACATTTTTCTATCTCTCGCGCGAACGATGCCTGCGGCTTCTTTCTTTTTGAACGGAATCGAACAGTTCCTTTGAAATGATGGCAGGATGATGGTTCGTTAAAGTAGTCTTGGTTGAAAGGTCAATGGTTTTGACTTGTACACCATTTTTAACCTGGGTCTTACCCAAGGTAACATCTCCGGTGTATTTTTCATTGCTAAGGATTTTCGAAATGGTTTCTTTACTCCAGATTTCCTTTCCGGTAGGCGAGGGAATATCCATCAAAAACAGTGCATCGGATATTTTCCCAAGACTGTCACCAGCGGCAAACCTCTCAAAAATGTAAAGCACATGAGCGGCCTCCGCAGGATAGATCTGAAGCTTGCCTTTGGAATCTACTCTGTACCCATAACATACGATAGATGCTTTGGCTGATTTGCCGCTCTGAAAACTCCTTTGCAAGCCCGCTTTGATTTTGTCACTTCTTGCCAAATCCATGATATCATATTCCTCCCAAAATTTCAATCCATATAGAAAATATATAAAAATGAGCAGCTTTTGGCTGCTCATGAGTACACATTGTTAAATTACCTAATAAATGATGGGTGCGATTTTACTCCATTGGTCATACTAGATATCTCGAAAAAGTCTTAAAATTCAGCGGAACTAAATTCATATAAATCGATTTAAAGTCGTGCGTTTTTCTGCATTTTCACAACTTTTTGATGGAGCATTTCGTCAACTTAACATTGAAGAACGGGGTAGATGTGAAGACCCTCTCCGGCGCTCTGGGACACTACTCAGCGGGCTTCACGCTGAACACCTACACTCATGCGACTGCGCAGATGAAACAGGATGCGGCGGACACAATCGGAGCGGTCATCAGCGGTCAAATGTAAGAAAGGGAGAAGACCCCAACAACAGCACCGGGCAGGAAAATCCTGTCCGGTGCTCTTTCGTCCTTTCTGATCATTTCCCCGTGTGGGTCAACTTGTGGGTCGGCGCAAAACGCCAAAAATAAATCCTACAAAAAAGTTACGGAAAACAGAAAAAACCCGCCGAAACCACACAGTTTCGGCGGGCCGGTGGTGGAGACTACTGGACTCGAACCAGTGGCCTCATGCGTGTGAAGCATGCGCTCTAACCAGCTGAGCTAAGCCTCCAGATACCTATTCAATTATCTTTCCCATAAGACGCCGCACATCACGGCGCCTTATGGGGTGGTGACCCGTACGGGATTCGAACCCATGTTACAGCCGTGAAAGGGCCGTGTCTTAACCACTTGACCAACGGGCCGTCGTTGGAAGAATGAAAACCAGGGAGGAAAACGAGCCTTCATGAAGCGCCTTGCGGCGCTTCATGAAAGTCTGGTAGCGGCACCTGGATTTGAACCGGGGACACTGCGGGTATGAACCGCATGCTCTAGCCAACTGAGCTATGCCGCCATGTCTGCCGTCCGTAACGGACAAGTGATACTATAGCAGAAAGCCCCGGGTTTTGTCAAGCCCTTCCTTAATTTTTCTTCAAAATTTTCTTCTGGGCCGGGAGGGCTCCGCCGAGAAGGAAAAATTTTTTGAAATTTCCCCTTGACTCTCCCCCCTGGGGAGGGCTTATGCTGTTTTTGAGCTCAACATTCACAACGTTGTGGAGGTATCACTATGCTGAAGATCGGCGAATTTTCAAAACTCTCCAGAGTCAGCATCCGCTCCCTGCGCCGCTATGACGAGGCCGGGCTTTTGGCCCCGGCGTCCATCGACTCCTTTACCGGCTACCGCTACTACAGTGAGCGCCAGCTTCCCGTCGCCAACCGCATCCGGGCCCTCCGGGATATGGGCTTTCCCCTGGCCGCCGTCCGGGAGGTGCTGGGCTGCTACGACGACCCTGGGGCGCTGGAGCGCTGCCTGCTGCTCCAGCGGTCGTTGGCTTGGGAGGAGATGGAGGAGGCGCGGAAGCGGCTTCGCCTATTGGACACAGCCTTGGAACGGCTGAGAAAGGACGAAACGATGATGAAATACGATGTTACCATTAAAACCCTGCCTGAGCGTCATGTCGCCAGTGTCCGGCAGATCATCCCCAGCTATGACCGGGAGGGAGACCTGTGGCATATCTACTGCCAGGAGACTGCCCGGATGAACATTCAGGACGGGGACCCGGTGCTCTGTACGGCCATGTACTACGACGGGGAGTTCAAAGACCAGGACGTGGATGTGGAAATCCAGAAAAACGTGGTGGGAACTTACCCCGACACGGAACACGTAAAGTTCAAGACTGTCCCGGCGGTGCAGGTGGCCTCCGCCACGTTCCGGGGAAGCTACGACCAAATTTCCACTGTGAACGAAGCTGTGGCGGCCTGGGTGGAGGACAACGGCTGGACCTTTGACGGCCTCTTCTTCAATATTTACCACGTCAGCCCCCACGAGACCCGGAATCCCGACGAGTTCGTCACGGAGGTCTGCTATCCCGTGAAGCGGAAGTGACAGACAGCCCCCGGCGGTTTTCCGCCGGGGGCCGGTCCTTTATCGAATAAACTGGATGTTTGCGTCCACATTTCCGCCGATGCCGGCGACGGAGCACTTGCTGGAGAACTGCCAGTAGTCCGGCTGATAATAAAGGGTGGGGCACAGCTTTTCCGAGCTGTCGCTCTTGTACTCGGGATACCAGCAGAGGTAGGGCGCGATGGCCCCCTGGTCGTATTTCACATAGCTGACATAGGTCCCGGCGTAGATCATGGGCGTGTAGCCCGCCTCCTGGATACGCTTGCAGAAGGCGATGGCGCAGGCGGTGGCCATCTCCGGCGAGGTGCCGTAGACCCGGTAGCTGGAGTCGTGCATCTCCCAGTCATAGGCCACGGGACCGTTGATGTTCAGGCCCCGGAGGCGCTCAATAACGAAATCCGCCTCCTCAATGGCCTCCTCCACGGTGATGGCCTGGGCGAAGAAGTACACGCCTGTCTCGATCCCGGCGGCCATAGCCCCCTCAATGTTCTGGCGGTAGAAGGCGTCCTCGTTGATTTTGCCGGAGGAGTAGCCCCGGAGGCCGATACGGATCATGGCGAAGTCCACTCCGTCGTTTCGGACGGCCTGCCAGTCGATGGTCTCATTTTGGCTGGCCCGGTTCTGGTAGGCGGAGACGTCGATGCCGAAGCGGGTGCGGAATTGGCTGCCGATGTACACCAGCCGGTCCGGATGGTCTGCGGCCCAGATAAAGTCCCCATGCCGGAGCTGGTTTTGCTCCGTGCCCGCGTAGACGGGAATCTTCCGGTCGCTGTAGTCGATGGTTTCCCCGGTGGTGATGCCGGGAGTATAGACCTCGCTGGGCTGGATGCCGGGCCCGGCGGGCTGTTCCGGCACCGTCGGCGCGCTGGGGTCCGCGGGAGTGGGCACCACAACAATGCCCCAGTCAAAGTCATCCCCCGAGCCGGGGGTCCCGGGCTCTTCGGGCGGGGTGGGCTGCACCGGGGTCACCGGATCCACAGGCGTGACGGGGGCCTCGGCCGGAGTGCTGAGGATCTGCGGCGTGACGGAGCTGAAATTCCGAATTTCCCCGGTGACGGTGACGTTGTCCAGAGTGATGGCCCCGGTGACGCCGGGGGCAATGAGCAGGTCTCCGGTGACGGTCATATTGGACAGCTCCGCGCCGCCCGCGGCGTTGATAAGTAGGCTGCCCTCCACGTTGCTGGAGTAGCTTCCGCTGGTTTGGATCAGGACCTGGATCATGTTGTTCAGCAGGTTCACCAGCTCCGCCCGGGTCAGGGGCTCCGTGGGGCGGAAGCTTCCCTCCGCTGCGTCGGTGATCCAGCCCTGGGCGGTGAGCTCGGCGATGTAGAGACGGGCATAGCCTGCGATCTGCGCCTCGTCGTGATAGGTCAGGGCGTTGTCTGTCCCGCCCAGCTGGAAGGCCCGGGCCACCATGGTCATGGCCTGCTGGCGGGTGATGCTGTCCCCCGGAAGGGCCTTGCCCTCGCTGCCCAGGTACACCCCGGCGGCGTTGAGCTTTAAAATGGAGTCCTCCCAGCGGCTCCCATTGGTGTCGGAGAAGGTCCCGGCGGGAGCGGCGGCCTGGAACTGGAGGAAGCGGTCCAGAATCCCGGCGAAGGCCCCCCGGGTGATGGAGGCGTCAGGCCGGAAGGACCCGTCGTCGTAGCCCTGGAGCACGCCGTACTCCTGGCTCCATTTGTTGACGGCGGATTCAGCCCAATGGCCGGTTGTGTCGGTGAAGGCCAAAGCGGGCGTGAGGAGCAGGGCCCCGGCCAGGAGGCCGGAGAGAATACGCTGTCGAATAAGACGCATAGCAGGTTCCTTTCGTCGGTTTTTGTCGAGACGGTATGTAAAAAAAGTCCGCCGCATGTCGGGGCCGCGGCAGGGGTCCACGCTGTTAATTGCCCATTATATAGGAAATTTGCCTCCCGGTCAATATTCCGGGGCGGATTTCCAGAAATAACATGCGCTTGCGTTTTTTCAAAAAACTGTTAAACTATCCATGGAAAGGGAGGGTTCGTATGGCCTTTGATTTCAAGAAGGAGTTCAAGGAGTTCTATCTGCCCAAGGACAGACCGGAAATTGTGACGGTGCCGGAGATGAACTATATCGCCGTGCAGGGCAGGGGAGACCCCAACCAGGAGGGCGGGGCCTACCAGCGGGCCATGGGCGTGCTGTACGCCGTGGCCTATACCCTGAAAATGAGCTATAAGAGCGACTACCGCATTGAGGGCTTCTTCGAGTACGTGGTCCCGCCCCTGGAGGGCTTCTGGCGGCAGGAGGGAGGAAGCGGCATAGATTATGGGAACAAGGACGGCTTCCTCTGGACCTCCGCCATCCGCCTGCCGGACTTTGTGACCCCGGCGGACTTCGCCTGGGCGGTGGAGACCGCCTCCCGGAAAAAGAAGCTGGATTGCTCCGCTGCGGAGTTCTGGACAGTGGAGGAGGGCCTCTGCGTCCAGATCATGCATCTGGGCTCCTTCGACTCCGAACCGGAGTCGGTGGCGAAAATGGACGCATTTATAGAGGAGCAGGGCTATGCCGGGGACCTGAGCGAGGCCCGGCGGCACCATGAAATCTACCTCACCGACGCCAGGCGGGTCCCGCCGGAGAGGTGGAAGACCGTTATCCGCCACCCAATCAGGAAGGTGTAAAAAGAGCCTCCCCGCCGTGCGGCGGGGAGGCTCTTTTCATTGATACTCGAATTTGATCCGCAGCCGTTTCCTCTGCGGGACCGGACCGCCCGGCCCCTCCCGGGCGATGGAGTTCCCCCGGAACACCGACAGGGCCAGGCCGATGAGCGCCATGTCCACCACCGTTTGGAAGTTCCCCACCACCAGGGGCAGGCTGGCGGAGAACAGCACAAAGCCGAAATTCAGCGCCGCGCTGAACAGCGTCTGAAATCCCAGGGTCAGGACCACCGCCAGCACCACGAAATGGCCCGGCAGATAGCTCTGCCGCAGGCCCTTCACCAGCATCCAGAGGAGCAGGATGGTCAGCGCCGCCAGCAGGAGCGCCAGGGGAATCCAGCCCCAGGCCACCGCCATGGAGGCGGGGAGGAAGTCGTGGGAAAAGTCAATGGGCCGAAGCTCCTGGCCGCCGCCGAAGATCCGGGCCCCGGCGTTGACCGGCATGGCGGCTTCGCCGCCGACGCTGCGCAGGGGAGGAACGTCCTCCCAGAACATATGCAACACCCAGCCCATGTAACCCCGGTGCTCTTTCTCCAGCTCCGGCCGGAGGGCAATCATCACCCGGAGCAGGAAGGAATTGAGGTAGCCCTTGAGAAAGAGAAAAGCCAGGAGTCCGAAAGCGACGGCCAGGACTGCGCCCGCACCTTTCCAACGGCCCACGCCGAACCAATCCCGGCCCGCCGCGTAGAGCGTCGCCGCCAGGCCGGAGAACAGCAGGATAAACAGCCCTGAAGCGCTAGGTATGAGGCAGCAGACCGCCGCCAAAGGCATACCGCCCAAGATAGTAAGTAGAAGTCCTTTCCAGCCTTTACCCCGGAAGCTGTAGAGCCAGAGGACATAGGCCAGAGGATAGAGCGCTGACATGAGGCTGAAGCTGTAGGTTGGATAAACAAACCGCAGGAGCGGGACCGTCATGACCAGTGTTCCAATGTACAGAGCCCGGGCGTGCCGGACCAGCCGGGAGACGTCCAGAAAGTACATCCCCAGCATCGCCGCCGTGCCCAGGCCCAGGGAGGCCAGGGCCCTCATCAGGACCAGGTCTTGCCGGAAATAGGGGAGGCGAAAAAGTACCCGCAGAAATACTCCGACCGCAGCCAGAACGATAGTCAGCCCCAATAGCCCCCATTGGGGCCGGGGCCGGTGGCTCCGGTCCAGCTCGGTCCCCACGGTCACCGGGTCGCCCATGTCCTCCACCGCCAGCCGCTCCGCCTCATCGGGGGCCTTGCCCTCTTTTAGGAAATCGTCTCGCTGGTCCTCCAGGTGCCGCTCCAGCTCCCGGACCAGCAGGGGACGGGCCCGCTTCCAGCGAATCTGCCCCTGCACCGCCTCCAGATAGGCGGCGATGGTCTTACGCTCCGGCAAGGCACGCGCCCCCTTTCAGAACCCGGCCCACGGCACGGGCGTAGGCGTTCCAGGCCGTTTCCTTCTCCTGGAGCGCGCTCCGGCCCTGCTTGGTCAGGTGGTAATACCGCCGGGTTTTCCCGGACTCCGCCGTTTGCTCATAGGCGGTGACAAACCCCTTTTCCTCCAGGCTGTGGAGGAGGGGGTAGAGGGTCCCCGCCTTGAGGCGGAAGGTGTCGTCGCTCCGCCGCCGGAGCTCCGCGATCATCTGATACCCGTAGAGATCTCCGTCTTCCAGCAGCTTCAGCACCAGCAGGGACATGCTCCCGCTGACCAGGCTCTTTTCCAGTTCCATAGTGCGCCTCCTTATAGATAGACAGCCGATATATTAGTGTCTGCATTATATATCGGCTGTCTATCTATGTCAAGAGGCGAGATTGGAAATTTTTTGTGGCTTCTTCCTAAATCCGGCAAGGAAAGGTTGACGAAATGCCCATAGGGGCGGTATAATAACCTGATTTATTATATCGTAGAGAACGGGAGGACGGGCTATGTGGATTGCGGACCGATGGGAGGACTATGAGCTGCTGGACTGCGGCGGCGGGGAGCGCCTGGAGCGCTGGGACCGCCAAGTGCTGGTCCGCCCGGACCCTCAGGCCATCTGGGAGACGCCCAGGGAGCACCCGGCCTGGAAGAAGGCGGGAGGGCGGTATCTCCGCTCCTCCACCGGGGGAGGGCACTGGGAGAAAAAGGCCCTGCCGGAGAGCTGGAAGATCCGGTACCGGGACCTGACCTTCCAGGTGAAGCCCATGAACTTCAAGCACACGGGCCTGTTTCCCGAACAGGCCGTAAACTGGGACTTTATGGCGGAAAAAATCAAAAACGCCGGGCGGCCCGTCCGGGTGCTGAACCTCTTTGCCTATACCGGCGGGGCCACCGCGGCCTGCGCCAGGGCCGGGGCCAGCGTCTGCCATGTGGACGCCGCCAAAGGCATGGTGGCCTGGGCCCGGGAAAACGCCAGGCTCTCCGGCCTGGGGGAGGCCCCCATCCGCTGGATTGTGGACGACTGTGCCAAGTTCGTAGAGCGGGAGATCCGCCGGGGGAAGTCCTACGACGCCATCGTGATGGACCCGCCCAGCTATGGCCGGGGCCCCGGCGGGGAGGTCTGGAAGCTGGAGGAGAACCTGTATCCCTTTGTGAAGCTCTGCGCCGGGGTGCTGTCGGACAAGCCCCTGTTTGTGCTGATCAACTCCTATACCACGGGCCTGGCCCCGTCGGTGCTGGGCTACCTTTTGAACCTTTTGGTGAAGGAGAAGTACGGCGGGAAGTGTACGTGGGATGAGCTGGGCCTTCCCGTTACGGCCACGGGCCTGGCCCTGCCCTGCGGGGCCACGGGGAAATGGTTCTCAGAATAGAAAGTGGGAAACGAGATGCCTGATATGATCCAAACCGAGAGCCTCCGTTTTGCCTATCCGGCGGACGAGGGGCAAAAGCCCGTCTACGCCCTCCGGGGCGTGGATCTGGAAATTAAAAAGGGCAGCTTTGTGGTTATCCTGGGCCACAACGGCTCCGGAAAATCCACCTTGGCCAAGACCTTCAACGCCGTGCTCCTTCCCGCCGGGGGGAAGGTGTACGTGGAGGGCATGGACACCCTGGATCAGGACCTGCTCCTGGCCATCCGCCAGCGGGTGGGCATGGTGTTCCAGAACCCGGACAACCAGATCGTCGCCAACGTGGTGGAGGAGGACGTGGCCTTCGCCCCGGAGAACCTGGGCGTGCCCACGGAGGAAATCCGCCGCCGGGTGGACGGGGCCTTGAAGGCCGTGGGCATGGACGAATTCGTCACCCACGCGCCCCACCTTCTTTCCGGCGGGCAGAAGCAGCGCATCGCCATCGCCGGGGTCATCGCCATGGAGCCCGCCTGTGTCGTCCTGGACGAGGCCACCGCCATGCTGGACCCCATTGGGCGGCGGGAAGTGCTGTCCACCATTCACCGCTTGAACAGGGAAAAGGGCATCACGGTGGTTTTGATTACCCACCACATGAACGAGGCGGAGGACGCGGACCGCGTTGTCGTTATGAACGACGGCCGGGTGGACCTGGACGGAACGCCGGAGGAGGTGTTCAGCCAGGTGACCCGCCTCCGGCACCTGGGCCTGACGGCGCCGGATACCGTGGACCTGCTGGACCGCCTCCGGCAAAAGGGATGGGACGTGCCCCTGGACGCCCTGCGGGCGGAGGACTGCGCCGCCGCCATTGCCGGGGCTTTGAAGAACGAGTGACGGAGGAACGAAGCCTTGCCTATCCTGGAGATTAAAAACCTGACCCATACCTACGGTATCGGGACGCCCTTCCGGCGCAGCGCGGTGGAAGACGTCAGCTTTGCCGTGGAACAAGGAGAGTTCCTGGGCATCATCGGCCACACCGGGTCCGGGAAATCCACCCTGATACAGCACCTGAACGGCCTCTTAAAGCCCACGTCCGGGCAGATTTTGCTGGACGGAAAGGACATCTGGGCCGAGCCGAAAAAAATACGAAGCGTCCGCTTCCAGGTGGGCCTGGTGTTCCAGTACCCGGAGTACCAGCTCTTTGAGGAAACGGTTTATAAGGATATCTCCTTCGGCCCCAGGAACCAGGGGAAGACGGGGGAGGCCTTGGACCACGCCGTCCGGGAGGCGGCGCGGCTGGTGGGCCTTCGGGACGAGCAGCTGGAGAAATCCCCCTTTGAGCTCTCCGGCGGACAGAAGCGCCGGGTGGCCCTGGCGGGAGTCCTGGCCATGGAGCCCAAGGTGCTGGTGCTGGACGAGCCCACGGCGGGCCTGGACCCGGCGGGCCGGGAGAATCTGATGGCGAACATCCGGGAGTACCACCGGCATAAGAACGCCACCATCCTTCTGGTCAGCCACAGCATGGACGAAATCGCCCAGAACGTGGACCGTATCCTGGTGCTGAAATCCGCTCATATTTTGATGAGCGGGACCCCGGCGGAGATTTTCACCCGGGCGGAGGAGCTTCTTTCCGCCGGGCTGGACGTGCCCCAGATCACCCGTGTGGCCATGTCCCTCCGGGACCGGGGGCTTCCCATCGACCCCGCTGTTTACACCGTGGAGGACTTGGAGCGCCAGCTCCTGGCTCTGAAAGGGGGCGGGGCTCCATGCTGAAGGACATCACCCTGGGCCAGTATTTCCCGGGAAATACCGCAGCCCACAGGCTGGACCCCCGGACAAAGATCCTGCTGGTGGTGCTGTATATTACCGCCCTGTTTACCGCCAAGAGCTTCCTGGCCTACGGCCTGATGGCCCTGGTGCTGGCGGTCTGTGTCCGTGTCTCCGGGGTGGGGCTCAAAGCCCTGGTGAAGGGCTTGAAGCCGGTGCTGTTCATCATCGTCTTCACCGGCGTCCTGAACCTGTTTTTCACGCCCGGGGCCACCGAGCTCTGGGCCTGGGGGCCCTTTCAGGTCACGGACACGGGCCTGCGGAACGCGGCGTTTATGATCCTGCGGATTATGCTCCTCATCATGGGAACCTTCCTCATGACCTACACCACCAGCCCCATCAGCCTTACCGACGGCCTGGAGCGGCTGCTGAACGGCTTGAAGCGCTTCCACGTTCCGGTTCACGAGCTGACCATGATCATGTCCATCGCCCTGCGGTTCATCCCCACGCTGATTGAGGAGACGGATAAAATCATGTCCGCCCAGAAGGCCCGGGGGGCGGATTTCGAGAGCGGGAACCTGATGGAGAAGGCGAAGGCCCTGGTGCCCATCCTGGTGCCGCTGTTTATCAGCGCCTTCCGCCGGGCGGACGAGCTGGCCACGGCCATGGAGTGCCGCTGTTACCACGGCGGCGAGGGCCGGACAAAGCTCCATATTTTGAAGTATGAGCGCCGGGACTACATCGCCCTGACCCTGGGGGTTCTGATTCTGGCGGGCGTGATTGCCATGAGGGCCGTTGGCCTTTGAGGAGGAGGGAAAATGGAGGGAAAGAAAAGACAGATACAGGTTTTGACGCTGGTCCTCTGTCTGCTTTTAGTGTGCCTGAACCTCTGGCAGCTCCGGCAGATTTCGGACCTGCGGGAAGACCTGAGAAGGACCGAGGCTAATCTGCAAACGGAGACAAGGCGTCTTGACGAGCGGATTCAGGTTGTGCAGCGGGCGATGCGGGAAGCGGACGCGGTGGTTCTGGACTGGGAGTACACCACCGCCGTGAACAAAGAACAGCGGGTTCTGGATGTGACGGTGGATTTGTCCTTGAAGGAGTGGAGCGTGGACACGGAGGTGTGGGTGAACTGGACCTCCCTCCTTGATGGGAAAACCGGCTCGGAACCCATGCGCGGCGGCAAGAGCGGGCGTCTTACCGGCATACTGAAGCTGCCTGTGGGGGGCCACCGGGAGTATGCACTGGAAGCCGTCATTCAAAACGGCGAGAGCCGGCGGCTGGAGGACCTGGGCTATCTGGGGGACACAGCCACGCTGCTGCCGGTTCAGCTTGCCGGTTGCGGCGGCTCCAGTGCAAACTACACCCGAGAAAAAGACGGGGGCGGAATCTTTGACCTGTCTTTTTATGAAGTCAACTTGCAGGGCTCCAAGGGGAGCGGGGCCCCGGAGGTCAAAGACGCGGTGTTCCGCCTCCGGCGGAATGGGGACGTTGCCGTGGAGCAAACCGCCAAGTATGGGGAGACTATCGAAAATTATACCTGTGACCCTGAGAAGGGCCTGATCGCCGAGGCCGGTATGGGGGACGAATTTACTCTGTCCTTCTTCTGCCGGGACACGTCCGGCCTGGGCTATGAATTTGACCTGGAGCAGTGGTCCATCGGCGAGAGCGGAATTGCCCGGGAGCACGGCCCGGAGGACTTCTGGCCCAAGCTCACCTGGGACTGACAAGAAGGAGGCGGCACATGCGCAACATCGCCCTGAAACTTACCTACAACGGCACCGCCTACCACGGCTGGCAGGTGCAGAAAAACGCCGCCTCCGTCTGCGAGACCCTGCAAAAGGCCATCTCCAAGGTCTGCGGGGGGCCTGTCCACCTGACGGGCTGCGGAAGGACGGACGCCGGGGTCCACGCGGAGCGGTACGTGGCCAATTTCCGCACGGAGAGCCGCATCCCCATTGACCGGATGCCCTACGCCATCAACACCCACACCCCGGAGGACATTGCCGTCCGGGAGGCGGTGGAGGTGGGGGAGGATTTCAACGCCATCGGCTCCTGTGTCAAAAAGGAATACACCTACCGCATTTACAACTCCCGCTTCAAAAATCCCTTCTACGTGAACCGGGCCTACTTTTACCCAAAACGGCTGGACGAGGACTTTTTGAACCAAGCCGCCCATATGTTTGTGGGGACCCACGATTTCCGGGCCGTCCGCTCGGTGGGCACGGAGACGAAAACCACCGTGCGGACCATTTACTGGTGCGACGTGACCCGGAGCGGGGACCTGCTGGAACTCCGGGTCTGCGCCGACGGCTTTTTGTACAACATGGTCCGGGCCATTACGGGGACCGTGCTTTACGCCGCCGAGGGGAAATTTGCCCCGGAGGACATCCCCGCCATTTTGGAGAGCGGGGACCGGACCCTGGCGGGGCCCACGGTGCCCCCGGGGGGGCTGTACCTGACGAGAATCTGGTATGAGGATGAACGGCTGAATGAGTGAGAAACGCGTGGACAAGTCCAAAGAGGGGAAGCATCCCGTCCGCAGCTTCCTGAGCTTCCTGCTGCTGCTGGCGGCGGTGCTCCTGGTGGTGCTCTTCGCGGCCTACCGGGACGGGACGGGCTTCGACATCCTCCGGCGCTACCTCCATTATGGGCGCTCGGAGCAGGTGGGCGGCGCGACGGTCTATCACTATGACGCCTCGTCTAAGAACCGCTATGCCCTTCTGGGAGAGAGCTTAGTGGTGCTGTCGGACGCGTCGCTGAGCCTTTACAACGGCGCGGGGGAGGAGGTTTGGTCCGCCCCTGTGACCATGACGGCCCCGGCCCTGGTCTCCGGCGGAGGAAGGGCGGCGGCTTACGACGTGGGGGGTACGTCGCTGTATGTGCTGGACCAGACAGGTTTGCTGCTGGAGCTTACCGCCGACGAGGAGGAGCCCTACATAGCCGCCACGCTGAACAAAAACGGGGCCCTGGCGGTGACGGCTCAGAAAAAGGGCTATAAGGGCAGCGTTAAGGTCTACGACCGGGCCTTGGGACTGGAGCCGGACTTTGAGTTCAAATCTTCCAAGCGTTTCGTCTCGGACGGATACGTCCTGGAGGATTCTCTGGCGGCGGTGACCCTGGGACAGGAGAACGGCGTCTTTGTCAGCAGCATTGTGCTCTATCAAATGCCGGAGACGGAACCGGCGGCGGACTACAGCATCTCCGGCGGACTGGTGGCCGCCGTTGGAGAGCAGGAGGGACGGCTGGTGACCGTTTCCGACACGGCTCTGACGTTTGCCGGAGCCAACGGAGAGATCGCCGGGACCTATTCTTACGGCGGGGCCTACCTCCGGGAATACGACCTGGGGGGCATGGGCTTCGCGGCGCTGCTTTTGAACCGCTACCGCTCCGGCAGCGTGGGGCGGCTGGTCACCGTGGACAAGGACGGCGAGGTCCTGGGCTCCCTGGACGTGCGGGAAGAGGTGCTGGACATCTCCGCCTCCGGCCGGTATCTGGCGGTGCTTTACTCGGACCGCCTGGCGGTGTATAATCAGGACCTCCAGCCTTACGCCACCCTCCAGGGGACGGGGGACGCCCGGGGAGTCCTGATGCGCTCCGACGGATCGGCCCTGCTGCTGTCCGCCGGTTCCGCCAGCCTGTTTTTGCCTTGACTGTATGAAAATAAGCGGCGTGTTCACAAAACGTTTACACGGGAAGAGGTAGGAAAGTTTGACGACACCTGTTATAATAGATGCTGTTGCCGTGGTGGTGCTGGCGGGCTTCGCGGTCTGGGGAGCCTGGAAGGGCCTGCTGCGGACCCTGGCGGGGCTGCTGGTGCTGGCCCTGTCCCTGGCGGGGGCGGGAATTATCGCCTCGGCCCTGTCGGCCCCGGCGGCGAAGGTCATTGCCCCGGTCATTGAGAAGCGGATCGAGGCCCGTCTGGACGAGGCCATCCGGGAGCGGCGTTCCTCCGGCGGCGGGCCGGTGGAAGAAGGCGCCTTGGAGGATCATCTGTCCATTGCGGAAATGCTGGAGCTGCTGGGAATCGACGAGGTCCAGCGGAACGCCCTGGCTTTCCGGGCCCAGGACGCCGTGCGGGACACCGGAGTCCAGGTGATAACCGCCGTGATTGAGAGCGTGGCCCAATCCGCGCTTTACGGCGTGCTGTACATGATTTCCTTTGTCCTGCTGTCCCTTGCGCTGCATCTGCTGGTGAGGATGCTGGATGCGGTTTTGAGACTGCCGGGCCTCCATGGGCTCAACGCCTTTGGAGGTGGAATGATCGGCCTGGCGGAGGGGGCGCTGCTGCTGTTTTTGGCGGTGTGGACGCTGCGCCTGGTGGGCGTCTCCTTCGACGGACAGGAAAGCAGCCGGATTTTTCGGTTTTTCACCACTCATACGCCCCTGGATGCTTTGAAGTTCCTGGGGATATGACAATTCCCCGGCCAGGCCGGGGGGCCTTCGTGAGGCCCGATATCAAACGATCAGCGCCGGAGGGCGCGTGGAGGTTTAAGAGGTATGCAGCCGACACTTTGTTCCAGATGCAAGAAAAACGTCGCCGTGGTCTTTATTTCAAAGCTGGACGGCGAGAGAACCATCAACGAGGGCCTGTGCCTGAAATGCGCCAAGGAGCTGGGGCTTCCCCAGGTGGACGACATGATGAAGCGCATGGGGATTTCCGATGAGGACCTGGAAACCCTGAACAGCGAAATGATGCAGGCCATGAACGGCGTGGAAAATATTGAGGACCTGCCCGGTGGAGAGGAAGGAGACGAGGAGGAAGAGGGCAAGACCGCCACCTTCCCCTTCTTGAACCGCCTGTTCTCCGGCGGAGAGCCTTCCAAGGAGAGCGCCGAGGAGGGCCGGAGCGAGCGCCGGGAGAAAAAGGAGTCCTCCAAAAATGCCAAGCGGAAGTATTTGGAGAACTACTGCATCTCCCTGACCCAGAAGGCCAAGGACGGCAAGCTGGACCCGGTCATCGGCCGGGCGGAGGAGATTGAGCGGGTAGTCCAGATTCTGAACCGCCGCCAAAAGAACAACCCCTGCCTTATCGGTGAGCCCGGCGTGGGCAAAACCGCTATTGCCGAGGGGTTGTCCCAGCGCATCGCCGAGGGCGACGTGCCCTTCAAGCTCCGGGAGAAGGAGGTCTACCTCCTGGACCTGACGGCTTTGGTGGCGGGCACCCAGTTCCGGGGCCAGTTCGAAAGCCGGATGAAGGGCCTCATCGACGAGGTGAAGCGCCTGGGGAATATTATATTGATGATCGACGAGGTCCACAACCTGGTGGGAGCGGGAGACGCCGAGGGCAGCATGAACGCGGCGAACATCTTAAAGCCCGCCCTGAGCCGGGGAGAGATCCAGGTTATCGGCGCTACCACCTTCAACGAATACCGCAAGCACATTGAAAAGGATTCCGCTCTGGAGCGGCGCTTCCAGCCGGTGACGGTGAACGAGCCATCCGTGGAGGATTCCATCAAGATTTTGAAGGGCCTGGCTCCCAAGTACGAGGAGTTCCACGGCGTCAAGCTGACGGAGGGCATTCTCCGCCAGGCGGTGCTGCTCAGTGAGCGCTACATCACGGACCGGTTTTTGCCGGATAAGGCCATTGACCTTATCGACGAGGCGAGTTCGGATCTGAACTTGAAGGACCCGGACATCTCCCGGCGGATGCAGATTCAGCGGGAGATGGACGACTACGCCAAGGAGCGGACCATGCTGGAGGAGAAAGAGGAGAAGTCCGAGGAGGACTACGCCCGCATGGCGGAGCTGAAAAGCCGGGACCTCCAGCTTTCCACGGAGCTCAGCGTCATTGAAGAGAAGGGCCAGCCCCAGCTGAGCATGGAGAATCTGGCTCATGTCATCGAGCTGTGGACCAAGATTCCCGCCTCCCGCATCCGGGAGCAGGAGTTCCAGCGCCTCAGCCAGCTGGAGGAACGCCTGAAAGACCACATCATCGGCCAGGACGAGGCCATCGAGGCCGTGTCCGCCGCCGTCCGCCGGAACCGGGTGGGCATCTCCCCCAAGCACAAGCCCGTCAGTTTCATCTTTGTGGGCTCCACCGGTGTAGGAAAAACGGAGCTGGTGAAGCAGCTGGCCACGGATCTGTTCAATACTCCCGACGCCTTAATTCGCCTGGACATGTCGGAGTTTATGGAAAAGCACTCCGTCTCCCGCATCGTGGGCTCTCCTCCGGGCTACGTGGGCTATGACGAGGCGGGCCAGCTGACGGAGAAAATCCGCCGGAAGCCCTATGCCGTCGTCCTTTTCGACGAGATTGAAAAGGCCCACCCCGACGTGCTGAACGTCCTTCTGCAAATCCTGGACGACGGCGAAATCACCGACGCCCACGGACGGAAGGTGAACTTTGAAAACACCATCATCGTCATGACCTCCAACGCCGGAAGCGCCACCAAGGAGGGGACCGTGGGCTTTGACCGGAGCCTCAGCCAGCAGGACAGCGAAAAGGCCATGAAGGCCCTTCAGCAGTTCCTCCGGCCGGAGTTCATCAACCGGGTGGACGCGGTGATCACCTTCAACCGCCTCTCTGAGAAGGACTTCCAGTCCATCGCCCGGATTATGCTGGACGAGCTGCGGGACTCCTTGAAGGAGAAGGGCATTACCTTTACCTACGACGCCACCCTGGTGGACTTCCTGACCAAGAAGTCCTATTCCCGGACCTATGGGGCCCGGAATCTCCGCCGGACCATCCAGAAGGAGCTGGAGGACCCCATGGCGACGAAAATCATCAACAGCTATGAGGAGCCGATCATCGGCATCAACGCCGCCGCCGAAAACGAACACGTCTGCCTACAGACGCTTTAAGCCGCGTCTGCGATTTTTGATAAAAGCCGGGGACTTTCCGCCGCCCGGCGGGAGAGGGAGGACCCTATGCTTTTCCGGAAAGACATCGATCCCCGCTGTGCTTACTGCAAGCGGGGCCAGCAGCTCAACGAGCGGGAGGTGGCCTGTGTGAAACGGGGCGTGGTGCCGGTGGAGCACTCCTGCCGGGCGTTTCGTTACGACCCCTTGAAGCGCGTTCCGCCCCGCCCGGCGGCGCTGGACACCAGGAAGCTCAGCGAGGAGGATTTTTCCCTCTGAGTCCCTTGGAATTCATACGAAGCCGCCCCGGCGAGGACCTTCGCCGGGGCGGCTTCACAAAGACCGAACAGGAGGCTTTTCATGGAACTGCGGCAAATCACAGCCCTTTTTTACAGCGCCACCGGCGTGACGGACAAGGTGGTCCGCACCCTGGCGGAGGCCCTGGCGGCGGAGCTGTCCCTGCCCCTGATCTGCCGGAGCTTCACAAAGCCGGGAGAGCGGGAGGAGAATTTGAGCTTTGGCGAAGGGGAGCTGGTTATCGTGGGCTCTCCCACCTACGCGGGCCGGATGCCCAACAAAATTGCCCCAGACTTTCA
The DNA here is from genome assembly GCF_950073225.1 of uncultured Oscillibacter sp. NCBI lineage: Bacteria > Bacillati > Bacillota > Clostridia > Eubacteriales > Oscillospiraceae > Oscillibacter > uncultured Oscillibacter sp. Next base: position 224,061 of record NZ_CATMPS010000002.1, on the reverse strand, counting down.
GGCCCGGCTTCAAGGAAGCGGAGCCCTGGCGGTGGCGGCGGTGACCTTTGGCAACCGGGCCTATGAGAACTCCCTGGCGGAGCTCTGCGCCCTGTTAGAGGCCAAGGGCTTTCATACCGTGGCGGCGGGGGCCTTCCCGGGCCGCCACGCCTTTACCGATGCCCTGGGGGAGGGCCGCCCCGACTGGGACGACAAGCGGGCCATCCAGCAGTTTGCCAAGGGGATTGCCGGAAAGCTTCGGAAGCTGGAAGCGGTTCCGCCGCCGGTGGAGGTCCCGGGAGACCCGGAAGCGCCCTATTACATACCCAAGGGCCTGGACGGGGAGCCGGTGAAGTTTTTAAAGGCCAAGCCAAAAACGGATCTGGGCAAGTGCTGTAACTGCGGCGTCTGCGCCCGGACCTGCCCCATGGGGGCCATCGACCCGAAGAACGTGGCGGAGGTGCCGGGGACCTGCATCAAGTGCCAGTCCTGTGTGCGGAAATGCACCCATCACGCCAAGTACTTCGACGACCCGGCGTTTCTCTCCCATGTGGCCATGCTGGAGAAAAATTTCCAGGAGCCCAAGGAAATGGAGACCTTCCTATAAAGCAAAAACCGGGGACGTAAGTCCCCGGTTTTCTTACTCAAACAAACCCGCCGGAAGCCGGATATCCTCCCGGGGAATCCTTTCCCAGGAAAACTCCCCCAGCAGTTCCTCCGCCGAAGCGGGTTCGCCGGAAGGGTGAAAGCCCGCAAGCTCCGCCAGCCGTCCCAGCAGTTCTTCCGCCGTGACCCGGCCCCGGAGGCTGTCCAGCCCCGCGTCGGCATCCCGCTTGGAAAGCCGCCGTCCGTCGGGGGCCAGCAGGAGGGGGAAGTGGATAAACTCCGGCGGCGTCAGCCCCAGAAGCTGATAAAGATACAATTGCCTGGGGGTGGAGGACAGCAGATCCGCACCCCGGACCACCTCTGTCACCCCCATGGCGGCGTCGTCCACCACGACCGCCAGCTGATAGGCAAACATGCCGTCGGACCGGCGGAGAAGAAAATCCCCGCAGTCCCGTGCCAGATGTTCGGCGCAAGGCCCCATGTGCCCATCGGTGAAGGAATATTCCTTGTCAGGCACTCGCAGCCGCAGGGCAGGGGAGCGGCGCCTTGCCCGTTCTTCCCGTTCTGCGGGGGTCAGGTTCCGGCAGGTTCCGGCGTAGACGGTCAGGCCGTCCTCCCGGTGGGGAGCGCTGGCGGCGTGGAGCTCCGCCCGGGTGCAGAAGCAGGGATAGACCAGCCCTTGCGCCTCCAGCCGATCCAGGGCGGCCTGATAGAGCGCCGTCCTTTGGCTTTGGAAATAGGGTTTGTTTGGCCCGGAGACTTCCGGTCCCTGGTCCCAGTTCAGTCCCAGCCAGCGGAGATCCCGGATCATCTGCTCCGCATAACGCATAGGACAGCGGGCGGTGTCCAGGTCCTCGATCCGCAGGACGATGGTTCCGCCCTTCTGCCGGGCGCTGAGCCAGGCCAGGAGGCAGCAGAGAATGTTCCCCAGATGAATGCGCCCGCTGGGGGAGGGGGCGAAACGGCCAACGGTCATATTGGAACCTTCTTTCAAACGCAGACAGGCCCGGACCCAAACGGTCCGGGCCTGCTCATCATTCCATAGAGATAATATAGTAGTATACCGGCTGTCCGCCGGAGAGGACCATAACTTCCGCCCCGGGACAGGCAGTTTCAAAGAATTTTCCCGCTTCCTGGGCGTCCTCCTCCGTTACGTCCTCGCCAAAGTACAGCGAGATGAAGGAGGCGTCCCGCTCCGCCGCGTCCGCCGCCAGCTTCTCCAGGAGGCTGTGGAGGGACCCGTCCGTCCCGAAGAGCTTGCCCTCCTTCAGGGCCAGATAATCCCCTTCCTTGATGTCAAAGCCGTCGAAATCCGAATCCCGGGCCGCGTAGGTAATCTGCGCGGTGGTGACGCCGGAGAGGGAATCCGTCATGGCTCCCGCCAGGGTTTCGGCGTCCGGGGCCTCAAAGTCCACGTTCATCATGGCGGTGATGCCCTGGGGCACCGTTTTGGTGGGAATGACCACCACGTTTTTCTCTGTCAAAGCCGCGCACTGCTGGGCGGCCATGATGATGTTCCCGTTGTTGGGCAGGACAAACACCGTTTCGGCGGGAATCTGGTCCACGCCCTCCAGAATGCTCTCCGTGGAGGGATTCATGGTCTGCCCGCCGGACACTACGCCGTCCACGCCCAGGTCCTGGAATACGGCGGCCAGCCCGTCCCCGGCGCAGACGGAGAGGAAGCCGTATTTCTTCTCCGGCGGGGCTACCATGTGGCCGCTCTGCCCAGCGTCCCGGGACTCCAGCGCCGCTTCCTCCATCTCCAAATCGTCCACGCTCTGGGCCTTTTTCCCGGCGGCCACATCCTCGTACTGGGTCCGCATGTTCTCAATCTTCGCCAACTCCAGGGTACCGTATTTCTGGCCCTCCGTCAGGGCGCTGCCGGGGATGTTGGTATGGACATGGACTTTAAAGGCCTCGTCGTCCTCTCCAATGACCAGGCTGTCCCCGATGCTGTTGAGATAGGCCCGGAAGGGCTCCAAATCCACGTTGGGATCATTTTTGCGGACAATAAACACCGTATCGAAGGCAAAGGTGATCTCCTCTGTGGAGAAAACCTCAAAGTCGGCCTTGGCCTTCTGGGGCTCCTCCTCGGCGGCCTCCGGTATGGGCTCGCCCCGGAGCTCCGCCAGCATCCCCTCCAGAATCAGCAGGTAGCCCTTGCCGCCGGCGTCCACCACCCCGGCCTTTTTCAGCACCGGGTTCATGTCCGTGGTCTGGGCCAGGGCCTCGTAGCCCTCCTGAATGGCGGCCTCCAGCACTTTTTCAAAGTCCGTCTCCTCGGCGGCCCGCTCCGCCGCCCGCATGGCGGCCAGGCGGGACACGGTGAGGACGGTGCCCTCGGCGGGCTTCATGACGGCCTTGTAGGCGGAAGACACGCCCTCCTGCATGGCGGCGGCGAATTCGGCGGCCCCGGCGGTCTCATAGCCCTTCAGGCCCTTGGAGAGCCCCCGGAAGAGCAGGGAGAGAATAACGCCGGAATTTCCCCGGGCTCCCCGGAGAAGGGCGGAGGCGGTGATGGATACGGCCTGGTCCAGGGCGGCGGGCTCGGACTTGCGAAGCTCCGTCACGGCGGCGCCGATGGTCATGGACATATTGGTGCCCGTGTCCCCGTCGGGGACGGGGAAGACGTTCAGATCGTTGATGGCCTGTTTCTGGGCGGTGATGGCGGCGGCTCCATGGAGGATCATCCGCTTGAAGAGCCCGCCGGTGATTTGTTCATTCATTCGATTTCTTCCTCCCTCACAGGGTCATGGAGTCCACGCACACGTCCACGGCCCGAACCGTGACGCCGGTGTTTTTCTCCACCACATAGCGGACCTCGTTCATGATGGACCGGCAGACTGCGGGGAGGTTGACGCCGTTTTCCACAATGATGTGGAGCTCGATGGAGATGGAATCGTCTTCGTGATACGAGATGCTGACACCCTTGCTCATGGCCTCGCGGCGCAGCAGGTGGACCAGGCCGTCGGTCATGGAGCGGAAAGCCATGCCCTTGACGCCGAAGCAGTTGGTGGCGGCCATGCCCGTGATGTTGGAGAACACGGCGCTCGAGACGGAGATCTCACCTTGTTCAGACTTGAATTGGATCATGAGAACGTCCTTTCTTTCCTATACTCAAGGGGCGGCTTCCGCCCCTGGCTGAACCAGCACTTGCCCCATATTATAAACGATTCCCCGGCAAAGCACAAGTGGTAAACGAGGAAAAACCCGCCTTTCCGGCCCGGTTTCCGGCCCTTCGGGAGAGGAGGGGAGAAAAAATTTTGACATACTATCAGAATAGTATTGACAAGCTGAAACTATCGTGGTAGTATGATGCCAGAAACTACCGCGATAGTTTGACAAGGAGGACTTTGCTTATGAAGCTGTTTGATTCGGAATTGAAGGTCATGGACGTCCTCTGGCGCCTGGGGGACCGCACGGCCAAGGAGATTTCCTCCATCCTGGGGGAGGAGACGGGCTGGAACGTAAACACCACCTACACTGTGATCAAAAAATGCGTCGCTAAGGGGGCCGTCCGGCGGAGCGAGCCGAATTTCCTCTGCCACGCCCTGGTCACGAAAGAAGAGATTCAAAAAGCGGAGACGGAGGAGCTCATCGGAAGGCTGTTCGACGGATCGCCGGACCTGCTCTTCGCCTCTTTGCTCAGCAGCCAGACGCTCTCGCCGGAGCAGATTGGGAGGCTTCGGGAGATTGTCAGCGAAATGAGGTGACGCGGCTATGACCTTCCTGGAACTTTCCCTCTCCGGCGGGGTCTTCGTCCTGGCCATCGCGGCCTTTCGGGGGCTGACCCTCCGGCGTCTTCCCAAGGGGACCTTTGTGGCGCTTTGGTGGCTGGCGGCGGCCCGGCTGCTGCTGCCGGTGGAGCTGGCTTCCCGGTTCAGCGTCTACACCCTGCTGGAGGCTTTGGGCCCCAAGGCGGTTCCCGTTGTCCTGGACGCTTTGCTCACCCCAGTGGTTCCTTCGGCCCCTGTGGCCCCAGCGGTCCCTGCGGCCCCCCCGGTGATTGCGATTCCCTCGCAGCCAGCCGTCGTGCCCGCTCCGGCCCCCGCGCCCTTCCCGGTTTGGACAGCCCTGTGGCTGACGGTGGGCCTGTTGCTGGCGGCGTGGTTCCTGATTCGCTATGTCCGCTGGCGGCGGCGCTTCCGGGAGGCCCTCCCGGCGGACTGCCCGGGCCTGGAAACCTGGTTCCAGCTCCGGCGGAAGGTGGAGGTCCGGGTCACGGACCAGATCGCCGCCCCGCTGACCTACGGGCTTTTCCGCCCGGTGATACTCCTGCCTAAGACAATGGATTTTAAAGACGAGGAGGCCCTGACCTGCGTCCTGGCCCATGAGCGGGCCCATATCCGGCGGCTGGACGGCCTTCTCAAGCTGGCGCTGACGGCGGCGCTGTGCCTCCACTGGTTCAACCCCGCCGTGTGGCTCCTCTACGTCCTGGGAAACCGGGACATGGAGCTGCGCTGTGACGAGGCGGCGGTGCTGGCCCTGGGGGAGGACAGCCGGGAGCGCTACGCCCTGGCCCTCATCCGCCTGGCGGAAGTACAAAATCAACAGATGTTCCTGTGCGGCTTTTCCGGGAAAAGCGGCATGGAAGAAAGGATACGAGCGATTATGAGCATTAAGAAAAAATCTTTACTGGCCTGCGTCCTGGCCCTGGCTCTCGTGATGAGCATTACCACGGCCTTCGCTACCTCCGCCAAACCCATAGAGGAGGAACCGGCCAAAGCTGAAGTCCAAGCCCCGGCGAAGAAGACGCCTGCCCCGGCGGAGAAGCCGGAAGCGCCCGCCCCTGAGAAGGAGGAGCCCCCGGCGAAGACCCCGGCCCCCGCGCCGGAGGCCGCGCCCGCCGCCAATGCGGAGGCCCCCAAGGCAGCCGCAAAGGGGGATGTCCCCGTCTACAGCGTGGGAATAGGCGTATCGACTGCCGTCGTAAAGGAAGTGGGTTCCAACGCCCAGGACGGGAACTATGTCCGCATCGCGCTGAACCAGAGCCAGACTCAGGAGGTCCTCTACGCCCATTGCCAGACCATTGAGGTGAAAGAAGGGGACACGGTGGGCCTGAGCCAGGTGATAGCCACGGTGAACAGCGCCACTACGGGGCCCCGTCTGCGCTTTGAGATGCTGGTGAACGGCAAGAAGGTGGACCCGATGGTCTTCGAGGCTGAGAATTGGAGGAAATGTGCCGCTAGTCTCCATAGCGGCTTTGTGGGTGGTGAAGGAGAGCCTATCGTATCGCTTTTGGGCGGGGGAACCGTCCTGGAGGCTGGCGAAAAAGACTATGACCAGATTACCGATTATGGGCGAACCTACCAGAAGGTCCGGGGCGCCTATCTGGAAATCGTGTATGAGAACGGCTACTCCATGCGGTTTGATAAGATAGGGAGCGTCCTGGTGAAGCCCGGAGATACCGTGCAAGCGGGCGACGTGATTGGTTACAGGGCGGGAGATATGAGTGGAACGGGCCCACTTTCCCCAAGTCACCGGGAAGATTGGAAGAGAGCGGAGGAGGAGGCCGAGGAATGGCGGCAGCAATGTATCAAGGAGTACCTGGTCAACGGGGACTATCGCCGCAACAAGCTGGGATTGACCTATGGATACGACAACCTCGCCTCCGTGGTGGGATATCTGCCGGACCTGATCCCCGTCGTGGCCACGAACGGCGAAGAGGGCTGGGCGTCCCGCCTTGCGGTCAATGGCTGCGACATAACGGCGGATATGACGCCGGAGATATTGAAGGAATATGAGGAGTCCAAGAAGGACACGTCGTATCACACATTCTACTATAATATCCCCGTCTACGACGACGAGGGCGAGGAAATCGGCGTATTCGAGTGTGCCATCCAACTGGGAGAGCACGGATACAAAACCGTAGAAGAGGTCGAAGAGGCCATACGCAACGGCGAAATCTAAAACAGAGAGAAACAGCAAGAAGCAGAAAAGAGGCGCTTATGACGTTTTTGGAACTTTCCCTCTCCGGCGGGGTCTTCGTCCTGGCCATCGCGGCTTTCCGGGGGCTGACCCTCCGGCGTCTTCCCAAGGGGACCTTTGTGGCCCTCTGGTGGCTGGCGGCGGCCCGGCTGCTGCTGCCGGTGGAGCTGGCTTCCCGGTTCAGCGTCTACACCCTGCTGGAGGCTTTGGGCCCCAAGTCGGTTCCCGCCGTCCCGGACGCTTTGCCCGCGCCAGTGGTCCCTGCGGCTCCTTCGGTCCCTGCGGCCCCCCCGGTGATTGCGATTCCCGCGCAGCCCGCCGCTGTGCCCGCCCCCGCGCCCTTCCCGGTTTGGACAGCCCTGTGGCTGACGGTGGGCCTGTTGCTGGCGGCGTGGTTCCTGATTCGCTATGTCCGCTGGCGGCGGCGCTTCCGGGAGGCCCTCCCGGCGGACTGCCCGGGCCTGGAAACCTGGTTCCAGCTCCGGCGGAAGGTGGAGGTCCGGGTCACGGACCAGATCGCCGCCCCGCTGACCTACGGGCTTTTCCGCCCGGTGATACTCCTGCCTAAGACAATGGATTTTAAAGACGAGGAGGCCCTGACCTGCGTCCTGGCCCATGAGCGGGCCCATATCCGGCGGCTGGACGGCCTTCTCAAGCTGGCGCTGACGGCGGCGCTGTGCCTCCACTGGTTCAACCCCGCCGTGTGGCTCCTCTACGTCCTGGGAAACCGGGACATGGAGCTCCGGTGCGACGAGGCGGCGGTGCTGGCCCTGGGGGAGGACAGCCGGGAGCGCTACGCCCTGGCCCTCATCCGCCTGGCGGAAAATAGAAATGTGCCTCTGTGCGGTTTCGCCCATCGAAACGGCATGGAAGAAAGGATTAAGGCAATTATGAGCATCAAGAAAAAATCCCTGCTGGCTTGCTTTATGGCCCTGGCCCTGGTGCTGGGGATCACCACGGCCTTCGCCACCTCCGCCAAACCGGCGGAGACGGACGGGCCCTATAGCGAAGACTTCACTGACCGGGACTTATACGCCCAGTCCTCGGCGGAGTCCGCCGCCCTGTGGGAGGAGACTTTGGCGCCCTACGAGCCCTTCGGCCTCACCTGGACCTTTGACGACCCGGACCTGGACGGAAACGGCCTGACCATGACTTGGGAGGGCCATGAGGTGCGGGGTATCTACGACGGGGAGAAGTTCTATTGGATCACTGAGCACGCCGGAGACGGCGCCTTCGGCCCCGACGCCGTGGAGCTCTATACCATCTATGAAAATGGCAAGCTCACCGGCCTCCGCCTGGCGACGGAGGAGGAGCAGAAGGCGTTTGACCGGGACCGGAGGCTGTCCGCCGACAGTCTGAAGGTAGAGACCCTGGCGGACAGCGTCCGCTATGACAGCGGGCACATCTACTTTACCATCCCCGAGAGCGAGGAGCCCTGGAGCATTTTCATCCGGGGGCGCGTCCTGCTGGAGGACGGCTCCGGGCAGAGTGTCCGCTACCTGGAGAAGGAGAGCGAACAGGCGGAGTGGGTCCCGCAGATGACCTATTCCTTTGAGGTGGCGGACGCCGTCTATGACGAGCTGACCATGAATGTGCGGTACGGAAACGCCGATTATTGCTATCCCCTGACCCCGCTTCTGCCGGAGAAAGCCCCCTTGCCCGTGGAACCTCTGCCGGAGGGCAAGGCGGATATTCCCGAGGGGACGGAGATGATCTGGCCGGTAGAGAGCGATCAAATCAACAATTCCTTTGGGGACCGGGCGAAGCCCGGCGGAGAAGGCGTTGTGACCCATACCGGCGTAGATATCGGAGGTATGGAGAAGGGGACCCCCGTCTATGCCGCCGGAAAAGGGACCGTGAAGGAAGCCGGATTCAACGCCCAAGACGGGAATTTCATCCGCATTGACCACGGGAACGGGCAGGAAACCTTCTATGCCCACTGCGAAAAGCTCCTGGTGAAAATCGGAGACGCCGTGGAGCTGGGGCAGACCATTGCCACTGTCGGCAGTACGGGTATGTCCACCGGACCGCATCTGCACTTTGAGTTTTGGGTGAACGGCGTTGCCCAGAATCCGGAAGCGATGCTGAAATCCGGGCAGGATATGCCGAAGGCAAAACCGGAGCCTGAGAAAAAGCCCGAACCGGAAACCAAACCTGAGCCTGTCCCTGCCGCTGAACCGGAGAGTACAATGGATCCGGTAATCCTGAAAGCGGCGCTGGAGGGGCTGGTGGATGGGGATTATCCCCGCAACAGCTTGGGAGAGACTTATGGAAGTACCCTCAGTGAGAGCATTGTAGGCTATGAACCGGACCTGATTTCCGCTGTTTCGGAGGACGGAACAGAAGGCTACATTGAGCCCCGCCGGCTATTGGGACCATACAACAGTGAGGAAGAGGCGATTGCCTGTTACAATTGGCGGAATGAGAATAAAGTCGGCTATGTCCTTGTTCCACTTTATAACTCCGAGCATGAGGAAATCGGGACCTTTATGCACAAAATTGGAAAAGGTATCTATAGCGGGGTTATAACGCTGGAGGAATTTATGGAGGCCAAGGCCCAGGGCTGGCCCTGCAAGGATGGAAGTACCCCGATTGAAGAAGAACCCATTTTCAAAAGCCTGGAGGAAGCCCAGGAAGCTGTGAAGAACGGCTGGCCTGACAATCAATAACCGGCGGAAGCCGTCCCGAAAGGGACGGCCTCTTTTTATTTTCTAAAAGAAAAAATAAAACTTGACTTTCATAAAATTAAGGTTTATATTTAATATTATGAAAGGAGGCCGCGCCTATGACCACCCCGCCCCCCTGGATAGCGGACCTGGACGAACAGGACCTGACCTTTGTGAAGCGCTTTCTCCTGGCCTCCGGCTCCTTGAAGGAGGTGGCGGCCCAGTACGGTGTCAGCTATCCCACGGTCCGCCTGCGCTTGGACCGCCTGATTCAAAAAATCCGCCTCAGCGACACGGCGGAAGCGGACCCTTACGTGGCTCTGGTGAAGCGGCTGGCGGTGGACGACAAGCTGGACTTCGACACCGCGAAGATTTTGATTGCCGCCTACCGGGAGGCCCAAAAGAAAATGGAGGTTGAATGATGGCTATTGCGTCTAGGTTTGTGATTGTTTCTCTGCTGTTCCTGCTGGTGTTTCTGATAGGCGGTGTCTTTCTTCAAATCTTCCTCTCCAAGCGGGAGAGCCGCTGGCCGGGGCTGGTTCTGCCGCTGCTGACGTTTTTGCAGTCTTTGCTGCTGGTATTGAATATTGTGGATACCGGCAGCGTGTCCCAGAACGTGCTGACGGTGCTGGTGACCTTGCTGGCGGGGAACATCCCCACCCTGGTGCTCCTGGCCATCTACTGGGCGGTCCGGGAGAAGCGGAGGGTCAGAGACCAGATTGATAAGATGAAAATTGACGAGCTGTAAAACGCAAAGCCTCCCTGTTGGGAGGCTTTTTTCATGAAAATCACTGTCAGGCCAAGACCTCCCGGCATACGCTGAGCATGTAAAAAACCTTTGGGAGGGCAAACCTATGGCACAAGTGACTAATTTTTTTGTAGGAGCCAACAGCGGCGAGGGCTTTCGGAACCTGTTTTCCGAGATGGTGGACATCGAAGATACATATGACTTCATGGTCTTAAAGGGCGGCCCCGGGGTAGGGAAGAACACCTTCATGCGGGAGATCGGCCGGGCGATGGAGGAGGCGGGCACGGCGGTGGAGTACCTCTGGTGCTCCGGGGACCCGGATTCCCTGGACGGCGTGGTGCTCCCGGAGCTCCGCTGCGCCGTGGCGGATGGGACGTCGCCCCACGTCATCGAACCCCAATACCCCGCCGCCGTGGACCGCTACGTGGACCTGGGCCGCTTCTACGATCTCACCGCCGCCAAGAACGCCGCGGAGGAAGTCAAGACCCGCACCAACGCCTACAAAGCCGCCTACGTCCGGGCCTACCACAACCTAAAAGCCGCCCGCCAGGTGGAGCTGGACGCCGTGGCCTCCGTGGCGAAGTCCTTCGACGCCGAGCGCCTGGACCGCCGGGTCCGGGGCATCATCGCCCGGGAGCTTCGTTCCAGGGGGGACCAGAGCGGGAGGACCACCCGCCGCTTCCTGGGCAGCGTCACCCACAAGGGCTGTGTCTGGCGCTTTGACAGCGTGGACGTTCTCTGCCCCAAGGTCTATGAGTTCGCCGACACCTGGGAGCTGGCGGGCGGGGCCCTGGCCCGGCTACACGCGGCGGCGGCGGAGAAGGGCTGGAATACCATCGTCTGTCCCGCTCCGGAGGACCTAAGCCGCATCGAGCACCTGCTGATTCCCGGCCTGGGGCTGGCTTTCGTCACCTCCTGCCCGGGGATGGACTACGGCAAAAAGCCCTACCGCCGCATCCGGCTGGACGCCATGACGGAGACCGAGGGCCGGTCCCGCCTCCGCTTCCAGACCCGGATGACCGCCCTGCTCCGGGAGGAGGCGATAGACGCGCTGAAAGACGCCAAGCGGAATCACGACGCCCTGGAAGCGGTCTATAACCCCTACGTGGACTTCGACGGCGTCCGGGCCCAGGCCGCCCTGGAGGCGGGAAGGCTGCTGAGCTACTTGAAATAAATAAAAGAGAAGGAAGCCTGCCGGCGGGCTTCCTTCTCTTTTGATCAGTTTAAAAAATCTTTCAGCTTTTTGCTCCTGGAGGGATGCCGGAGCTTCCGCAGAGCCTTGGCCTCGATCTGCCGGATGCGCTCCCGGGTGACGTTAAACTCCTTGCCCACTTCCTCCAAGGTCCGGGTCCGCCCGTCCTCAATGCCGAAACGAAGCTTAAGGACTTTCTCCTCCCGGGGCGTTAAAGTGGACAGCACGTCCATCAGCTGTTCCTTCAGCAGGGTGAAGGACGCAGCCTCGCTGGGCTCCGACGCCCCTTCGTCCGGGATGAAGTCCCCCAAGTGGGAGTCCTCCTCTTCGCCGATGGGGGTTTCCAGGGACACGGGCTCTTGGGCGATCTTCATGATCTCCCGCACCTTGTCCACGGGCATGTTCATCTCCGCGGCAATCTCGTTGGGGGAGGGGTCGTGTCCCAGCTCCTGGAGGAGCTGGCGGCTGACCCGGATGACTTTGTTGATGGTCTCCACCATGTGGACGGGAATGCGGATGGTCCTGGCCTGGTCGGCAATGGCCCGGGTAATGGCCTGGCGGATCCACCAGGTGGCGTAGGTGGAGAACTTGTAGCCCTTGGTGTAGTCGAACTTTTCCACGGCCTTAATGAGGCCCAGGTTGCCCTCCTGGATCAGGTCCAGGAACAGCATCCCACGGCCTACATAGCGTTTCGCAATGGAAACTACCAGACGGAGGTTGGCTTCCGCCAGCTTCTGCTTGGCGGTCTCGCCGGCGCGGTACTGCTTGCGCAGGGCCGCCTCCAGGGCGGGGTCGATCTCCGCGCCCTCTTCCCGCTGGCGGCGGAGCTCCGCCAGCTTCTCGGCCGCCTCGTTCCCGGCGGACATGGCCTGGGCCAGGCTGACCTCCTCCTCCGGCGTCAGCAGGGCCACCTTGCCGATCTCCTTTAAATACATGCGGACGGGGTCGTCGATGGAGAAGCTGTTGACCAGGGTGTTGGGGTCCACCAGCTCCTCTTCCTCCATGCCGGCGATCTCCTCGGCGGCGGGGCCCTCCTCGGGGAGCTCCGGGAGCAGGTCATCCTCGGCGCTGATGTCGATGTTCAGTGCCTCCAGGGAGTCATAGAGCTGGTCCATCTGCTCGCCCTCGAGGTTCAGATCGTCCACGGCCTCCATCAGCTCGGCGGACTCCACCTTGCCCTTTTTCTTGCTCTTGGCCAGCAGCTCCCGGAGCTTTTCGTTGTTGATGAGCCAGGAGGCGGCGGGAAGGGCGGCCACCTGCTTGTCGTCCAGCCGGACGATGCCGGCCTTCTTGGCCTCCTCGTCGGTCATGATCCGGGGAGGAGCGGGCTCTTCCGGGGCCCCCTCCGCCTCGGCGGCGGCTAAAATGGCGTCGGCCTGACGCTCCAGCTCCTTGGCATCCTGTTTATTAGACATTCCGTTTTTCTCCCTTTTTATCTTTATGTTTTTCTGCCGCCGCCAACAGGGGGTCCGTTTCTACGCCGGAGCGTTTCGCGGCCTCCGCCTGTATGACGCGTATGTAATCCGCCAGGGCCTGCCGCCCGTTTTGGACGGATTCCGGCCGCTGGCAGACAGCGGTAACGTGGTTCATCTCCTCCGCCGTCAGTTCCGCCGCCAGGGCGGGCAGGGCGGGGGCCCGGCCCTCCTCCTTCGCCCGCCACAGCAGGGCGAAGACCCGGCCCAGCAGGGGAGAGGAGAAGTCCGCCTCCTGCAAGGGCGGCTGGGCAGGGAAGAGGCTGTCGTCCAAGAGCAGCAGCCGGAGCACGCCCTCCTCCGCCCGGGCGGAGCGCACATTCTCATAGCGCAGGGCCCGTTCCTGGGGCTGGGACTGAACGGCGGGGTTCAGCTCCTTTCGGAGCTCCGCCCGGTTCTCCCTGGCGGCCTTCCGTTTCCAGGCCCGCTGGACCTCCAGCTTCATGGCGTCGGGGGTGATGCGGGCGGTCTCGGCGGCCCGGGCGGCGTAGATTTCCCGCTCCACCGCCCCGGGGAGGGAGGCCAGCAGTTCGCTGATCTCCTGGCTGTAGGCCACCCGCTGCTCGTCGCTGTCCAGATCATATTTCCCGGCCACTTGGGCCATGCGAAACTCCACGCCGTTCTCGCTGCCGCTCAGAAGCCGCTCAAAGGCGGCGGGGCCCTGGTTTTTGATGAAGTCGTCGGCGTCCTGCTTTACAAGCTCCCCGTCCCCGGTCCGCCGCCGGGGAAGCTGAAGGACCTTGACGGAGAACTCCGAGCCGTTGAGCAACTGCAAGGCCCGCTCCGTGGCGATTTTCCCGGCGTTGTCGTTGTCGTAGCACAGCACCAATTCCTTGGTAAACCGGGAGAGGAGCCGGATCTGCTCCGGCGTCAGGGCGGTGCCCATGGAGGCCACCGCGTTGTCAAAGCCAGCCTGGTGAAGGGTGACAATGTCCAGGTTTCCCTCGCAGAGGATGATGTTGGGCCGCTTGCTTTTCTTCGCCAGGTTCAGCCCGTAGAGGACCCGCCGCTTGCTGTACACCGGGGTTTCCGACGAGTTCATATACTTGGGCTCGGACTTGTCCAGCACCCGGCTGCCGAAGGCCACCACGTCCCCCCGGGTATCGATGACCGGGAGCATGAGGCGGTTTCGGAATTTGTCGTAGAACCCGCCCCGCTTGTTGTCCACAATGAGCCCCGCGGACAGCAGCTCGGCCTTGCTGTAGCCCTTGGCGGTCATCTCGTTCAGCAGTACGTCCCAGGCATCCAGGGAGGCCCCCATGCCGAAATTTTTGGCAGTGCCTTTCCGAATCTGCCGCCGGTCCAGGTACTCCTGAACAGCCCGGCCCTCCGGCTGCTGAAGGAGGCGGTAATAGAACCTGGCGGCGTCCCGGTTCAAATCCAAAAGCCGCTGGCGGCGGCGCCCGGCCTCCCGGTCGCTCTCCTCCTCCGGCACCTCCAGCCCCGCCCGCTTGGCAAGGAACCGCACCGCGTCGGGGAAGGGGAGGTTTTCCTCCTCCATGATGAAGTTGATGACGCCGCCCCCCCGCTTGCAGCCGAAGCAGTAATAAATCTGCTTGTCCGGCGAGACGGAGAAGGAGCCGGTTTTCTCGCTGTGGAAGGGGCAGAGGCCGAAGAGGTTGGAGCCCCTGCGGGTGAGCTGGACATAGCTGCCCACTACGTCCGCAATGTCGCTTCTGGCCATCAGCTCGTCCAAAAAGCTTTGGGGAAACGCCATAGCCCGCCCCCTCCTTTCGGTCAGTTTAGCCAAAATCTGCTCTGGTCATACCGAAAAAGTGAGAACGCCTGGGAAGGCGGATTTTCCGGTGATGTTTTTATATACGCCGCCGCTTTTGATTTTCCTCTTTTTTTCTCGATATTTTTTGAAAACTTTCCGGCGGGGGCTTTACAGGCTGGGGATAAGCGCTTAAAATAAGGGAGAGAAACGAAGTAAGGAGGACCGCCATGCCCATTGAATTGTGGACGGCCCGGATGGAGCGCCCCCTGTCGGAGCCGGAGCGGGAGGCCATCCTGCCCCTGCTGCCCCCGGACCGCCGGGAGCGCCTTTTGCGCATGAAGGAAGTGGAGAAGCAGAGGGAGCCCCTTTGCGCCTATTTGATTTTGTGTTTGGCCCTGCGGCAGAAGTACGGCTGGAAGGAGCTGCCGGAGGTGGCCCTGGGCCGCTTGGGGAAGCCCTATTTTCCTGGATATCCCGACGTGCACTTCAACATCAGCCACTCCAGCGGCGCGGTGCTGGTGGGGGTTTCCGACCAGGAGATCGGCGTGGACATCGAGCGTGTCCGCCCCGTGGGCCAGCGGATGATGGTCCGCCTGGCCCATGTGAGTACGGAGGAGGCCTTTTTCCAGATCTGGGTCCGCCGGGAGGCCCGGGCAAAGCGCAGCGGAAACGGTGTGGGCACCATTATGCGCTCCGAGTCCCCGCTCCAGCCGGGGGAGTACTACTACCCGCTGGACACATTCCCCGGCTACGCCGCGGGTCTGGCTACCCGCAGTAAGGAACTGCCGGGGAAGCTCCACCGCTATTCGCTGGATGATATGCTGTAAGCGAGAAACAGGCAGGGAAACATCCCCGCCTGTTTTTTTGCCCTTCCACGCAACCGGAGGCCTCCGTTTTCCGACTATATAGGTGAAAGCGGCTTTCAAAGGAGGGACCCACGTCATGGAGGACAAGGACATCATCGCCCTGTACTGGGCGCGTTCAGAGGAGGCCATCCGCCGGACGGCGGAGAAATACGGCGCTTACTGCTCCCGGATCATCTGCCGGGTGCTGGGAGACGGCCGGGACGCGGAGGAATGTCTCAGCGACACCTGGCTGGGGGCCTGGAACGCCATGCCGCCCCAAAAGCCCGCCCGATTGCCGCCCCTTCTGGGCCGCATCGCCCGAAACACGGCGCTGGACCGCTACGACTATAACAGCGCCCAGCGGCGGGACGGCGGCTTCGAGGCGGTGCTGGAGGAGCTGGGGGACTGTGTGGGCGGCACGCCGCTGGAGGAGGACTTCGATTTCCGCCGGTTGGGGGAGGCCATCTCCGGCTTTCTGGATACCGCGTCTCCGGCGGCCCGGCTGGTGTTTTTGCGGCGGTACTGGTACTGCGACGGTGTGGCGGAGATCGCCGCCGGGACGGGGTACAGCCAATCCAAAGTGAAATCCCTGCTCCACCGGACCCGGCGGGGTCTGAAGGAGCATCTGAGGAAGGAGGGCTATGACCTATGACCAGAGAAGAACTGTTCCGCGCCGTGGGGGAGGTCCGGGAGGACCAAATCGAGGCGGCGGAAATCGTGAAAAAGCAAATCCACCCCTGGCGGCGCTTCGGCGCGCTGGCGGCGTGCCTGGCGCTGGTGGTGACGGTGGCCGCGGCGCCGGAACTGCGGGAGGCGGACCACTGGAAATGGACGGCTATCGTCAAGAGCTTCAATCCGGGCGCTGAAGCGGGCGAGGACCCCGACGTCTGGAAAGCCGCCGTCCGGCCGTTCAATCCTGGGGAGGCGGATTCCGGCGGCGAAACGGCGGCAGGGGGCCTGGACGGCTCCGATTATTGGACGGACAGCCCGAACCGGCCCACCCATCCCGACTATTCCACCGGCGTGGAGATCGGCCAGCTAAGCGGCCCGGGAAGCGGCGATGAGATGATAGGCATGTCGTCCTGCCTTGCCTGGCTGTCCCCGGAGGAGATTTTCGCCCAGGATACGGTGATTTTCCGGGGAACCGTCCGGGAGCTGCACTATTTTATGGTGGAGCCGGACGCTGGGGATATGGAGCACTATTATACCCGCGCCCTCGTTGAGGTTACAGACTCCATCCGAGGCGGCCTGACAGTGGGGGAGACCTACAGCCTTCTCTGGCTGGGAGCCAGGGGCTATATGTCCACCTCCATCTCCGGGGCCCTGGAGGACCTGGACGTGGGCGGCGAGGCCATCTTCATGCCCGCCCGGACGGACCAGGACACGGGCTGGAAGCAGGGAAGTTCGTATTTCTGCTACGCCGACCTGGCGGACTTCTACCTGGGAGAGGGGACCCGCTACGTTTTTGCCGATACGGCGGAGGGCCTAGTCTTTGACCGGAGCACCTACGAGGAAATCGCCGGGGCGGAGACTCTGGACGAGATTGCGGCCTATATCCGGGAGCAGATCGGGGAAGAGGAGCCCCAGCGGTGGGTCGTCATTGGCGAAGAGGAGGAGCCGGAGTCCGGCGGGTATGTCTTTGTAGAAGGTACGGAGCAGACCCAGCCCGCCGCGGTGCCCGCCGCGCCCCAGACGGAGCCTTCTGAGACGGTGAACGCCGGACCTTCCGCTTCCGGCCCCAGCGGGGCTTTGGAGCTCCCTGGCGGCGCTTATGTGTCCGAGTAAAAACCGGGCGTCAGCCCGTAAAAAGCCCTCGGCAGAGTTTCGCTGCCGGAGCGGCGAAAGAAATTGAAATCTGTTTTTCATGATGGCATGCGCGTCATGAAAAACACATCTCACCCCCCGAAGTGTGCGAAGCCCCCACCCGCCTTAGCGGGTGGGGGCTGAGTGCGCGTGGGGGAGTGCAAGCTTCCCTCGTCCAAAATCCGCAGATTTTGGACGAAATCAGCCCGGAGGCCAGGTCATATCCCGGCCGGACAGGACATGAAAGTGCAGGTGGAAGACGCTCTGGCCCGCCTGTTCGCCGATGTTGGAGACTACCCGGTAGCTCTCCAAACCAAGCTCCTTGGAGAGCTTGGCGATAACCTCGAAGATGTGGGCCACCACGCCGCCGTTGTCCGCCGTCACCTCGGAGACGGAGCCGATGTGGGCCTTGGGGATCACCAGGAAGTGGGTGGGGGCCTGCGGCGCGATGTCGTGGAAGGCGAAACAGACCTCGTCCTCGTAGACCTTATTGCTGGGGATCTCCCCGGCGGCGATTTTGCAGAATAGGCAGTCGGACATGGAAAAACCTCCTTTGTGTGAAGAATTAGATGAATTGATTCCGGCTGGGACTGTAGTGGTAGCCCAGTCCTGCCAGTACGGATTCCAGTTCCGCCCGGTCCGCGTCCAGGGCGGCGCAGAGCTCGGACAGGCTGGGGTATTCGTCCCGGAGCTTGGTATTAACGCAGCTCAGCAAAATGGCCGGGTCCTTGGGAAGCGTCATTCTGCGCAGTGCTCCGGCACAACCGCGAAGAACCGCAGATCCTCGCCGCCCTCAGGGCTGTCGTTCATCAGGCTGTGGGCGTGGCCCTTGGGGCAGTAGTGGCAGGAACCGGGCTCCAGGGGTTCACAGCCGCCGTCATAGAGAATTTTTCCCTTACCGGAGAGGATATAGATGATTTCGCTGCTGGTCTCATGGGTGTGCATCCCGATGGAGGCGCCGGGGATCAGCCGCCCCCGCATGATCTTGTTCTGCGGGTCGGTGTACATTCTGGCTCGTACTTCCTTTTCGCCGCCCCGCATGTGGGGGATGATCTGGGGCTCCATCTTGTCAAATTCAATCAGCATGGGAATACTCCTTTCAGCTCAGCTTCTCAGTTCAGCTTCCCGGCCACAAAGTCGTCCACCATGGCCAGGGCATCGTCCAGTTTTAAAACGTCCGTGCCGCCGCCCATGGCACTGTCCGGCTTTCCGCCGCCCTTGCCGCCGCAGACGGGGGCGATGGCCTTGATGATGTCTCCGGCCTTCACGCCCCGGGCCACGGCCTCCTTGCCGCAGACCGCCTGGAAGGTGATTTTTCCGTCGTTGACGGAGGCCATGACGCCCACCACGCCGGGCTCCTTGTCCCGGAGGAAGTCGCCCATCTTCCGCAGGGCGTTGGCGTCCAGGCCGTCCCGCTGGGCGGTGAGGACCTTGAGGCCCTTCACGTCCTTGGCGCTCATGAGGAAGTTCCGGGCCTCGCCCAGGGAGGCCTCGGCCTTGAACTTGTCCAGGGCCTGGCGCAGCTCCTTGGTCTCGGCCAGCTGCTGTTCGATGCGGCCCTCCAGCTCCGCCGGAGAGGTTTTCAGCATCTGGGCGGCGTGGAACAGCATCTGCTGGTTCCGGTTCACCGTCTCCAGGGTCAGCTTGCCCACGGTGGCCTCGATGCGGCGCACGCCGGAGGCCACAGACCCCTCGGACTTGATGCGGAAGGGACCGGCCTTGGCGGTGTTGTCCAGGTGGGTGCCGCCGCAGAATTCCATGGAGAAATCGCCCATTTCCACCACGCGCACCACGTCGCCGTACTTCTCGCCGAACATGGCCACCGCGCCCTTGCGCTTGGCCTCCTCAATGGGCAGGACCTCCGTCACCACGGGCAGTCCCTCCAGAATGGCGTCGTTCACCAGCCGGTCAATCTCGCTGAGCTGGTCCGGGGTGATGGCCTCGAAGTGGGTGAAGTCAAAGCGGATGCGGTCCGGCTCCACCAGGGAGCCCGCCTGATGCACATGGCCGCCCAGGACCTTTTTCAGCGCCGCGTCCAGCAGGTGGGTGGCGCTGTGGGCCCGGCGGATGGCCTTGCGGCGCTCCGGGTCGATCTGGGCGCAGACCGTGTCGCCGACTTTCAGCACGCCCTCCGTCATCCGGCCGGAGTGGAGGAACTTGCCGCCCTTGTTCTTCTGCACGTCGAAGACCTCGAAGCCCATTTTACCGGCCAGAAGTACGCCGTGGTCCGCCGTCTGGCCGCCCATCTCGGCGTAGAAGGGGGTCTTGTCCAGAACGACGGCCGCCTCCACGCCGGAGACGATCTCGTCCACCTGCTCTCCCTCGGCCACGATGGCGACCACCTTCGCGTCCGGGATGCGGTCCTGTTCATAGCCCGCGAACTCCGTGGCGGGGACCTCGCTTCCGAACTCAATACCGGCCCAGCCCAGGTCGCCCAGGGCCTCCCGGGCCTTTCTCGCCCGGACCCGCTGCTCCTCCATCAGCTGGTTGAAGCCGTCCCGGTCCACGGTCATGCCTGCTTCCTCCACCATCTCCGCGGTCAGGTCAATGGGGAAGCCGAAGGTGTCATAGAGCTTGAAGGCGTCCGCGCCGGAGAAGACGGTTTCGTTCCGCTGCTTGTGGGCGGCGAGGAGGTCGTTGTAAATCCGCATGCCGCCGTCGATGGTTTTGGCGAAGTTCTCTTCCTCGGTGCGGATGACCTTGGTGATATAGCCCTGCTTCTCCCGGAGGTCGGGGTAGGCGGACTCGTTTTCGCGGACCACCGTGTCCACCACGTCGAAGAGGAAGGGCTTTTCCACGCCCAGCAGCCGCCCATGACGGGCCGCCCGGCGGAGGAGGCGGCGGAGCACGTAGCCCCGGCCCTCGTTGGAGGGCAGCACGCCGTCGCAGATCATCATGACGGAGGAGCGGATATGATCCGTGATGACCCGGAGGCTTACGTCGGTTTTGTGGCTTTCCCCGTAGTGGGCGTGGGTGATTTCAGAGACCTTGTTGGTGATGTTCATCACCGTGTCCACGTCGAAGAGAGAGCCCACGTTCTGGCACACACAGGCCAGCCGTTCCAGGCCCATGCCGGTGTCGATGTTTTTGTTTTTCATCTCCTCATAGTGTCCTTCGCCGTCGTTGACGAATTGGGAGAAGACGTTGTTCCAAACCTCGATATAGCGGTCGCAGTCGCAGCCCACGGTGCAGGTGGGCTTGCCGCAGCCGTGCTCCTTGCCCCGGTCGTAGTAGACCTCGGAGCAGGGGCCGCAGGGGCCCGCGCCGTGCTCCCAGAAGTTGTCCTCCTTGCCGAAGCGGAAGATGCGCTCGGCGGGGATGCCGATGTCCTTGTTCCAGATTTCAAAGGCCTCGTCGTCGTCCAGGTAAATAGAGGGGTAGAGCCGGTCCTCCTCCAGGCCGACAACCTTGGTCAAAAACTCCCAGCAGTAGGGGATGGCGTCCTTTTTAAAGTAGTCGCCGAAGGAGAAGTTGCCCAGCATCTCGAAGTAGGTGCCGTGGCGGTCGGTTTTGCCGATGTTTTCAATGTCCCCGGTGCGGATGCACTTCTGGCAGGTGCAGACCCGGTTCCGAGGGGGCTCCTCCTCCCGGGTGAACCAGGTTTTCATGGGGGCCATGCCGCTGTTGATGAGGAGCAGGCTGGCGTCGTTGGCGGGGGGGATCAGGGAAAAGCTGGGCAGGCGGAGATGGCCCTTGCTCTCGAAGTAGCTGAGGAACATCTCCCGCAGCTCGTTCAGGCCGTGGTAGGGGTGTGACATGTGTTTCTTCCTCCAATATTGAAATGATGTGGGAAAAATAAAAATGCCCCGCCCCGGCATAGGGGCGAAGGCTTGCTTCGCGGTACCACCCTAATTATCCCCGGATAAAAGGGGGACATCTTGAGCCATCCGATAACGGGGATGAGCCGTTCCGCTCTTCGCGGACCGCTCCAAAGTGGCGGCCTTGCGGCGTGGACGAGGGGCTTTCACCGTCCCCCTCTCGCTGAGGAACCGTCTCGCAGGGCTGGCTTTTTCACGGCGTTTGGCTTTTTGAACCGTAGTTATTATATCGTATTCCCGGCGTTTGTCAATGGGGAGATTTGAGTTTTTTCCCGCGGGAAAAAGAACCTGCGGCCAAGGTCCCGCCGGTCCGGAAAGAACGGCGGATAAGATTTGGCTGTCAGGGAGGAGCATACTGGCATAAAAGCGCGTTGTTCCGATCGCGGCGGAGGCAGGCGGCAGGATTTTTTCAAAAGATTAACTATTTTTACCAAATGGCGGTTGGTGGTATTTACCGTGCAAGAAATTAAAAGATTTTAAAAACCGGATAAAAATGGAAAAAAAGAAGGAATAAGCGCCCCCTTGCTGCCGGAATCAAGAAAAAATGGAAAAAGCTGTTTTTCCATTTTTGCACTTTTTCAGGCAAAAAACGTTAATTTTTTAAAAAAGCTTGATAATTTCGACATTGTTCGCTATAATAATGAAATAGAGTTTTCGTAGTGAGGCCTTGGACAGAGCATGAGGTCCTCCGGAAAGCGAGGCCCGCTGCCGGCAGATTCAAAGCGTTGACGGAGATTCAAGGGGGAAGGTCAAGATGAAAAAACGGCGGTTGAAGGTGTTCGCACTTGGAGCGGCGTTGGTATTTTTTGCGGCATTGCTTCCGGTGACGGCGCTGGCCGTCGAAGAAGAGGAGCTTCCCGCGTCCTCCGGCGGTTTGGAAGACGGCCTCCATGGGTCTGCGCCCGAGGACGACAATTCCGGAGCGCCGCCGGAATTCGGGGAGCCGGAGGGCGGCAATCCCACGGAGCCCGCGCTGAAGCCGGAAACGCCGGAGGGCGGCGCGGAAAGCGGCGGATCTGCGGAGTCTGCGCCGGAACCTGAAAAACCCGGAAACGGAGCGGAGGACGGCGGATCTGCAGAATCTGCTCCGGAGCTTAAACCGCCGGAAGACGGGGAGAAGGAAGACGGCTCCCCGGAACCCGCGCCGGAACTGCCGGGGGAGGGGGAACCGCCGGAGAATATGATAGGTCCTGAAACGCCGGAGGGCGGCGGGGAAACCGGCGGCCCGCCGGAGGAAGCGCCGCCGGAGGACGCGGAAATCGGGGAACCGCCGCCTGAGGGGCCGGAGGCTCCGGTAGCGTTCCTCTCCGCCGATACCCAGGGCAGAATTACGCTGGACGGCTCTTTGGAGGATTGGGCAATGGTCCCGGGGATGGACCATGGAAATCCTAAGATTGAAAGCTGGAAGGCGGCCCGGGATCTGGAGGGAAATGTGTACGTATGCTATACCGGAACGGCGGAAACGCCCTACGACACGCACTATAAGTGGAATCCCATTGTCGTTACCCAGGACGGAGTTACGCGGCAGGCTGTCCAGGACGACCTGGCCCAGGTTTTTCCCGGCGCGGAGATGGCGGTGAAGAACCTGGCCAACGGGCAGAGCGCCGCGCCGTACTATGTGGAGCTGATGATTCCCGCCGTCCATGTTTCCGGGGAGGGGTGCGTTCTTTCCCTGGGCTGGGCGGGTCAGCCCGTGCCTGTGTCCGGCCTTCCGGTGCTGGACGGGCAGGAGCTTCCTAAGGAAGAGCCCGTCTACCGCGGCATTGTCATCGACGGAGATTTCTCCGACTGGGACGCAGTGGGGAAGGTCCCCATCCGGGATTCCAACACCGTCAATAACAACCTGGACAGCGCCGCCTTCATCTTTGACGGCGATCTGTACATTTACATCAAAGAGACGCCGGGCGGCGACGCGGCGTCGGCAGGGTCCCACAGCACCGGCAACTATGTCATCACGACGGACCTGGGCCGGGCGCTGAAGTTCCAGCTGAAAAAGGAAAACGGAGGCTCCGTCTACGGCGTGAAGGGGGCGGAGGCCCGCCATGTGGGCAGGCAGTGGGAGATTCGGATTCCCGCCGGCGAACTGCCATATTACCAGAAGACCGTGTCCTTCGGCCTCTATCTGGAGGAGCCTGCCATCTCCGGGGTTTCCGATTTGCAGGGCGGCGGCGGAACGGGCGGCAGCTTTACCGGAATTGAGATTGACGGCGCTTATGATGATTGGAATGCCTACCCCCATAGCATCATTCAATACGCCACCCCCGGCAGCCAGGCCGAGGACACGGACAGCCAGGGGGCCCTGTATTTCGAGGATGGCATCCTCTATGGGCATGTGGCGACCACCATGCCGGAGCATCTGAATTCCTGGGGCGGGGATTTCCTGGCGGACATTGAAATCGCGTTTAACGGCGACCGGGAGTACAAAAGCTTCTTTGAAGAGGGAAATTTCTATCCCCATATGATTACGGAGGACGGATACAGCGTCAACGAGTATACAAAGCTTGAGCCCGGAATACATACGTTTCTCATCTGTGACGGGCGTACCTTGGGCGATCCGGAGAAGCAGATATTCGGCACAATGAAGGTAAAAATAGACGGGGACAGGCTTCCTGGGCGTGGTGTGCAACCCTATTTCGTTCTCTAACGGATACCCGGAGCTGGATACCGTGGACGGCCTTTTAAATACGGACCTCTTCCCGCCCGGGCACACCGACTGGGACTGCGTGTATCTGGAAGGGCTGGACCAGTGCTGGGGAACCGTTCTGGATGATGGACTGGAGCTTGATTTTTACGGCACCGTAAAAAACGAGAATCTGATTGTGGTCGGCCTGAACCTCACCTATTTTTTCAGCCTGACGAAAGATCCCGTGGTAGAGCGGCTGCTGAGTTATGCCATGGAGCTGCCCCCCGACCTGCTGCCCCAGAGGGAGATCGTTCCTCTAAAGGTGGAGATCGCGGGGCGGCGGATTACCGTGGACTCTCCCCGGCCTGGGGTCAGCACGACCCTGGCCTATCACGAGAACTTTGAAAGCGGCCGGGCGGTTTCTTCCCGCAATCACCTGACGGTGGTGGGGGAGGGCGTGACGACGATTACGCTTCGCTACCCATATCTGAAGGAGGGCGCGGCGGGGGCGCTGCTGCTGGTGCTCCTGCTGTGGCGGAAAAGAGGAGATGACGCATGGAAAACAGAAGAGAAAACGGAGCCGGAACAGACGGATCGGCCCGGCTCGGCGTCCTGATTCCCGCCTATGAGCCGGGCCGGGGACTCAGCGGCCTGGTGCGGCGGCTGAGTGAAGCGGGCCTTCCTGTGGTAGTGGTGAACGATGGAAGCTCTGCCGCGGCGGAGCCGGTCTTTCAGGATCTGGGGGCCGCGGTGGTTCTGCGCCATAAGAAAAACTGCGGCAAGGGACGGGCCTTGAAGACCGGAATCGCCTATATGGCGGCGCAGGGCTTTGAGGGCGTCGTCACGGCGGACGCGGACGGACAGCACAGTCCGGAGGATATCCTCCGGGTGGCGGAGGCGTTGTCCGCCTCCGCCACTCAATTGGTTCTGGGGACCAGGGACGTGTCCCGGATGCCGCCCCGATCCAAAACGGGCAACGGACTGACAAGAGTGCTGTTCCGTCTGCTGTATGGTGTCCGGCTGCGGGACACCCAGACCGGCCTGCGGGGCATTCCGCTGACAGAGCGGAGCCTGCCCGGCCTGCTGGAGCTGCCCGGCGAGGGCTATGAGTATGAGATGGAGATGCTGGCCCAGTCGGCGGCGCTGTTTCCGGCGGGCGTTGAGGAGGTGGAAATCCAGACCATCTATTCGGAGGATTCCGACGCCGAGTCTCACTTCCGCCCGCTTCGGGACGGTATGCGGATATACGCCGTCCTGTTCCGGCGGTTTCCCAGGTTTCTGCTCTCCTCGCTGCTGGCGTTCCTGGTGGACTACCTGGCGTTTAATCTGCTGTACTACCTGGTTTTGGGCCGGAGCGTTCCGGCGGCGGTGCTGGCCCGCGTCATTTCCGGGACGGTGAATTACAACGTCAACCGCCATATGGTGTTTGGCGGCGCTTATCACCTGGGCGGCTATTTGAAGATTCTGCTCCCGATTCTGCTGGCGGATTGCGGGCTGATATACCTTTTGGTGGACTGCCTGGGGCTTCCCGCCTTCTTGATAAAGCCGCTGGTGGACGGGGGGCTGTATGCCGTCAGCTTCGTGTCCCAGAATCGGATGGCCCAAGGAGAAAGACGGCGGCCGGACGTGCTCAGCGGGCGTCCGCGGCAGTGTTAGCGTACCAGTAGGCGCTGTCCTTCAGGATGCGCCGCTGGCTGGGGTAGTCCACATACACCAGCCCGAACCGCTGGCCATAGCCGCTGTACCACTCGAAATTGTCTGTCAAGGACCAGTGGAAGAAGCCCCGGATGTCGGCCCGCTCCGCGCCCCGCCGGAGGGCGTCCAGGTATCGGGACAGGAAATCGATCCGGTCCGGATCGTGGACTTTGCCGTCCAGGAAAATATGGTCGCTGCAGCTCAGGCCGCATTCCGTGACGTACAGGGGCAGGCCGTATCGCTGATAGAGATCCGCGTAGCCGTATTCCATAATCTCCGGCGTGATGGGCCAGTTCAGCGCCGTCCTGGGAAAGCCGGGACAGCGGGGGAGGTATATGGGCTCTCCGTCCGGCCCGGCGGCGATTTCATGCCCATTATAGGAGTTGACGCCGATCATGTCGGGCACGACGTGCATGATTTCCCACTCCTCCGGCGTTATGGCATCCATCAGCGCGGCGAGGCGGGGGCCCTCCGGCTCCACCCGGCCGAAACACGCCGCGTCCAGCCCGCAGGGATGGGTAAACATCCAGTCCTCGTCCGGCATGGCGAACGCCGCCTTTGTGGATGCCGCCCGATCCTCCGGGGCGTGGGGCCAGCAGAGCCGCCCGGTAGAGGCCAGGCCCACCTGGGCGGCGGGATCGGCCCCGCGGACGGCCCTGGCCGCCAGGCCGTGGGCCATCATCAGGTGTTTCCAGCAGCAGGCCAGCCGGGGAAGATCGTACTGCTTTCCCGGTGCGTGCAGTCCCTGGGCATAGCCCAGGCTTAAGACAATCTGCGGCTCGTTAAGCGTGAAATAATGGCTGACGCGGCCGCGGAAGTGGGCCGCCATCATCCTGGCGAAGCGCCCAAAGGACGCGGCCGTCTCCGGAAGGAGCCAGCCGCCCCGGTCCTCCGCCGCCTGAGGCAGCTCCCAGTGGTAAAGCGTCACCCAGGGAGTGATTCCCCGGGCGAGGCAGGCGTCCACCACCCGGTCGTAGTAAGCCAGGCCGCCGGCGTTCCAATTCCCGTCGCCCAAAGGGTCCACCCTGGCCCAGCTGGTGGAGAAGCGGTAGTGCCGGATGCCCAGCTGGACCAGGATGTCCAGGTCCTCTTCGAAGTGGTGGTAGGCGTCGCAGGCGATGGACCCGCCGCCCGCGTCCGCAATGGCTCCCGGACGGCGGCAGAAGGCGTCCCAAATACACTCTCCGCCGCCGTCCAGCCGGGAGTGTCCCTCCGTCTGATAGGCGCTGGAAGCGGCGCCCCAAACAAAATCCTTTCGAAATCCCATGGCGTTATCCCATAATGACTCGGACGGATACGGTTTTTCCCGCTTCGGCGGGAGGGATTACGGTTCCCTTAAGCCGTGCGCCGTCCGCATAGAGTTCTTTCACGCCGTGCTGCACGCCCTTCGGGTTTTCCACCTCGATCTGGTAGACCGCGCCCCGGAAGCGGCGGCTGACGGTGAATCCGGGCCAGCCGGAGGGAATGCACGGGTCGATCCGCAGACCCTCCAGCTCCGGATGGATACCCAGAATGGCCTGGGAGATTGCGGTAAAGCTCCAGGCGGACGCGCCTGTGAGCCAGCTGTTCTTGGCCTCGCCGAAGACGGCCGCGTCCTTTCCCGCCACCATTTGGCTGTAAACATAGGGCTCCGTACGGTGGATTTCACTGACATTTTCCAGATAGGCCGGACAGAGCTTTCGGTAGGTTTCAAAGGCCCGGTCCCCGTGGCCGAGCCGGGTCTCCGCCCAGGTAATCCAGGGATTGTTGTGGGAGAAAATGCCCGCGTTTTCCTTATAGCCCGGCGGATAGCTGCTGATTTCTCCCAGCTCCAGCCGGTAGCCGGTATAGGGAGGCTGGTGAAGCACGATTCCAAATTGGGTATCCAGCCGCTCTTCCACACTCTTCAAGGCCCTGGCCGCCTGCCCGGTTTCTATTCCGATGCCCGCCATGACGCACATGCCCTGCGGCTCAATGTAAATCTGGCCTTCCTCGCATTCCCGGCTGCCTACCGGAGCGCCGAAGGCGTTATAGGCCCGGAGAAACCAAACGCCGTCCCAGCCGGAGGTGAGGACGGTTTTTTCGGCGTCACCGACTTCTCCAACGCCTATCCCTATACGGTCCAGGCGGCTTCCGACGCCAGTGGCGTGGTGAAGGGCGTGTCCTTCCAGTGCTGCCCCGCCGCTATGATTTACCGCCGCTCCATTGCCAAAGACGTGCTGGGCACCGACGATCCCGCCCAGGTCCAGGCCGCCGTCTCCGATTGGGACAAGTTCAACGCCGTGGCCGAACAGGCCGCCGCCAAGGGTTACCTCATGACCGCCTCGGAGGCCGCCACCTACCGGGTGTTTTCCAACAATGTCTCCGCTCCCTGGGTAGACGGGAACAACAACCTCCAGATCGATGAGAATATCCAAACGTGGATGAAACAGGCCAAAGACTTCTCCGATAAGGGCTACACCCAGGACTGTGACATTTGGTCCGACGAGTGCACCGCCCAGATGTTCGCCTCCGGCAAGGCCATGTGCTACTTCGGCCCCGCGTGGTACTTCAACTTCTCCATGGGCAACGCGCAGGACGCGGAAAAGGGCTGTTCCGGCGACTGGGCCATCTGCCAGGGTCCTCAGGCCCACTTCTGGGGCGGCACCTGGCTGCTGGCCGCCGCCGGTTCCGACAACCCCACCATGCTGGCGGACGTCATGAACACCTTCATCAACGACGAGGAAGTCTGCTCCCTGCTGGTGGAAAAGGAAGCCCAGTTCTCCAACAACAAGGCTGTCAACGCCAAATTCGCCGAGGACCCCAACTTCGGAAACGATTTCCTGGGCGGGCAGAACGACACGGCCATGTTTGTCGAAATGGCCGGAAACATCAAATTTGAGAACCAGACCATCTATGATCAACTCCTCAATGAAGGCCTTCAGTCCAACTGGCGGGAGTACTGCAAGGGCACCGTTTCCGAGGAAGAGGCCATGAGCAACTTCTACAAATATGTCAATGAGAAGTATCCCAGCATCGTTACCCCGTAAAATCGGATAAGAACCCCTTAACGGGACAAATCGCCGGCCGGGGCAGGGGAAAGCCCTGCCCCGGCCGGCCATATCCCCGCTGATTTTCAATAGAAGGAGGAATCCGCCATGGGAAAGCAGCCGCTGCGCCGGAAGGGCGTCAGCTATGCCAAGTGGGGTTATATCTTCATTGCGCCGTTCTTTATCGCTTACGCGGTTTTTCACCTGGCCCCCCAGGTGCTGACCGTCTACAACAGCTTTTTCGAAAACTACCGGGAGGGCCTGACCCAGGTGGGGCCGAACTTCGTGGGGCTGAAAAACTACGCCACCCTGTTTACGCCCGATTCCAGCGGCAGTGTGGACATTTTGAAGTACGCGGGCAACACCGTGGCCCTTTGGGTGGGGGGCGCGGTGCCTCAAATCCTCACCGCCCTGTTGCTGGCGATTTTCTTCACCAGCTGCCGGCTGCGGATCAAAGGACAGGCGTTTTTTAAGGCGGTCATCTATCTGCCCAATCTTATCATGGCCTCCGCCTTCTCCATGCTGTTTTACACTCTCTTTTCCAACGTGGGCCCGGTGAATCAGCTTTTGATGCAGCTGGCTGGTCGGACCATGTGATTGACTTTTTCGCCGTCAAGTTTACCGTCCGGGGTTTGATCTGCCTGATGAATTTTCTGATGTGGTTCGGCAACACCACGATTCTGCTGATGGCGGGCATCATGGGCATTGACCAGAGCCTCTTCGAGGCGTCCACCATTGACGGGGCCAGCTCCCTCCAGACCTTCTTCCGGGTGACGCTGCCCCTGCTGATGCCCATTCTGGTTTACACCATTATCACGGCCCTGATCGGCGGCCTCCAGATGTTCGACGTTCCCCAGGTCCTCACCAACGGCTTGGGCACGCCTAACCGCACGTCCACGACGCTGATTATGTACCTGAACAACTACCTGGGCACCAGCAAAAACTACGGCATGGCCGGGGCCATTTCGGTGGTGGTCTTCATCCTCACCGCCCTGCTCAGCATCCTGGTGTTCAAGTCCCTGACCCGGCAGCGGGAGCAGTGAGGAGGCGGAAGAGATGAAACACGGGAATACCTCCGAGAGCCGCCGGGCTCGGGCCATGCTGACAGCCACCCGGGCCGTGGTTTACGCGATTTTGATTTTCCTAAGCGCGCTGTGCCTGTTTTCCTTCTATCTGCTGATTGTCAACGCCAGCCGGAGCAACGCGGACCTGCAGGGCGGCTTCCGCTTTCTGCCCCAGGGAAATTTCCTGACAAACCTGAGGAACTCCTGGAACGACGCCTCCATCAACATCCCCCGGGGAATGCTGAACAGCTTCGTCGTGGCCCTCTGCACCTCCGTGCTGACCATTTATTTCTCCGCCCTGACGGCGTACGGTCTCCACGCCTATGAATTCCGGCTGAAGCGGGCGGCCTTTACCTTCATTATGGCGGTGATGGTCATTCCTAAACAAGTCTGCGCCGCGGGCTTTGTGCAGCTTTGCTACAAGTTCCATTTGACCAACAGCTATTTGCCCCTGATTCTCCCCGGCATTGCCGCTCCCATCGTGTTTTTCTATATGAAGCAGTATATGGAAAGCACTCTTCCGATGGAAATTATCGACGCCGCCCGGGTGGACGGCTCCGGGGAATTCTATACCTTCAACCGCATTATCCTGCCCATGCTGAAACCGGCTTTGGCGGTGCAGATGATTTTCTCCTTCGTGGAGTCCTGGAACAACTACTTCCTGCCCGCCCTGCTGCTGGACAGGGCGGAGCTGAAAACGGTGCCCATCATGATTGCCCAGCTCCGGGCGGCGGACTACTCCAAGTTTGACCTGGGCAAGGTGTACATGTTTATTCTCCTGGCAATTCTCCCGGTTTTGGTGGTCTATATCTTCCTATCAAAATCCATCATTAAGGGTGTCACCGCAGGGTCCGTCAAGGGCTGAGGGGTGAAAAAAAGAACACGCCGCGGGACATGTTCCGCGGCGTGCTTTTTGCGCGCAGTTTTCTCCGGTCCGCTTTTAGGACCGTTAAAGTGAATCCTGAGGCTTTTTATCTAAGGACTTCTTCTGGTTTTTCAGAAGCACGCATTCCCCGGTTCGGACGCATTCCCCGCAGCCGATGCAGTGCGTGGCTCCGCTCTTATCGGAGTAAAGAAATCCGCAGATGATCGCCGGAACTGCCAGAACCGCCAGCAACAACAGCCAACCATACCAAGCCATGACAGTACCTCCATTCTTTACTGAAAATTTACCATAAGAAAGGCGGTTCTGTCAGTGGCATCTGCAACAGGCGAAGCCCCAGAAGAGGAAGTATTGCTTCCGCCGGGCCGGGGAGAGACGAAAGTGGGAATTCCTGCGCGTCAATGATATGCCCATCCGGCCGGGGAAGGGCCCGCTGGACGCAGAGCACCGGCGATCTCAAGCTGGAAAGGGTAAGGCTGTCCCGAGGGGAGAGGCCGTAGGAAATTACCGTCTCCGCCTGGAGGCGGGGAGGAAGAGCCTGGAGTTCTCCGGGGGCCAGCAGGAGGCGGCAGGCGATTTTCCCGTCATCGGCTTGGTTTTCCGCCAGCGCCTGGCAGCCTTCCGGCGTCAGAGCCAGCAGGGGCCAGATATGCTCTGTCAGCTCCCTGTCCCGCCGGATTGGGCACACTCCCGGCGGGAGAAAACGTACCCATTCCATGGGGCAGTCGAAAATCGCAGCGTCCATCCCATCCCCCCCGTTTCTTTTGACGGAAATTAGTGTTTGCGCCGGCGGAGATTCCATGCAGAATTTCCTCGTCTTTTTCCGCCGGATGTGGTACAATACAGAAAACAGGCTTTGGGGACGCCGGAAAACCGCACAGAAGAGGGGACTCTGAATGGATGGAAACATCTCGGTTCGATATTTGCAGGAATATATCAGAAAAAAAGATTATAAGCCGGAATTGCTGAAAGACTACTTTTTGAAGCTGTCGGAGGAAGTGGGCGAGTTGTCCCGGGCGATGCGGAAAGGGCTCAGGGCGGCGGACAAAGGAGAAATCAGCGGCACGGTTGACGAAGAAGTGTGGGATGTCATGTACTATGCCATTGCGATTGCCAATTTGTACGGCGTGGATCTGGAACGGGTCATCCAAGTAAAGTCGGAGATAAGTCAAAGCAAATATCCCTCCGCCGCTGTGTTTGAGGAAAACCGGTAGGCTTTATAAAAACAACCAGACCGAGGGGACGCAGTATGGACTTTTGGAAACACTTAAAGACCGTAAACCGCCACCGCGCCCTGGTGCGGAAGCATTGCTTTCGGCTGGGGCTCTACTGGCAGGGGCTGACCCATGACCTCTCCAAATACTCCCCGGTGGAGTTCTGGCCGGGGGTAAAGTACTTCCAGGGGGACCACAGCCCCAACGACCAGCAGAGGCGGGAGGAGGGGTGCAGCGCTGCCTGGCTCCACCACAAGGGGCGGAACAAGCACCATTTTGAATATTGGACCGACTACCAGATGGACGGCAGCGGCATCGGCGGCGTGGAGATGCCGCCCAAGTACGTGGCGGAGATGTTCTGCGACCGGCTGGCCGCCAGCAAGGTCTACCAGGGGGAGAATTTTGACACCGGACATCCCTACAAGTTCTTTGAGCGGGGGAAGGGGCGGCGGCTTCTGCTTCATCCCCGTACGGCGGCGCTGCTGGAAAAGATTTTGATAATCCTCCGGGATGAGGGGGAGGATGCGGCCTTCGATTTTGTCCGCCGGGAGGTCCTGGGAAAGAAATGACGCGCGGAGGGTTGACCTCCGCGCGTCATTCTCATTTGATGTTCGCCCCGAAGACGGCCAGCAGCTTCAAAAGCGGTTTCCAGAGGCTGGGGTGGTGCTCCAGAAGGAACGCCTCCACCTCCGGCTGGGTCAGGCCGTTTCCCCAGAGGAGAACGTGCTTTCCGGCGGCGTCGTAACCCACGGCGGTTTCCCCAACGGCGGCCACGCCCACGGCGATCTTCCCGCCCAGGGCGGCCACGCCCCCGGCGTACCACAGGCCCAGCGCCACCGGGCCGAAAGCCAGCAGTCCGGCGGCCACCGGCCCCAATGCCGCCAGCCCAAAGGCCAGAGCGCCCAGGGCGACAGCTCCTATGCTGAAGGCGCCGATGCTGAAAACACCCAAGCTGAGGCCCCCCAGAGCCACCACGCCGACGGCGATATTTCCAATAGCGATGATGCCCCGGGCAGTTTTTCGACTGCCCAGCATATGGGGATAGAAGGACAAGCAAATGGAAATCAATGGAAGGCCAAAAAGCGTGGCCTTGCTTTCCCAGGTCCAGGCCCGGAAGAACCGGGAAATTTCCTCTATCTGCTCTTCCAGCTTTGCCGTGGAGGGAGGCGGAGCTTCCGTGGGGCGTTCGGGATTCTCCAAGCGGTCCTTGACCAGATAGTCCACGCTGACGGAGAACAGCTCCGACAGGGCGACGAGCTTGGACAGCTCCGGCGCCGCCGCGCCGCTCTCCCATTTGCTGACGGACTGCCGGGTCACCCCCAGCCGGTCCGCCAGCTGCTCCTGGGATAAGCCTTCCCGGCGGCGGAGCTCCAGCAGTTTTTCAGAAAATGTCTTCATGGAATCCTCTCGCTTTCTCTTGAGTTGGCCTTATGCTAGCCCGCTTTACCGAAAAAAGCAAGAACGCGGCGGGTGGAACTTTGTCAACCGTTGGTTGCGGCCGCTGCGGCACAAGGGTTTCCGGATTTTTAGGAATCAGGCGGAAGAGCCGAAGGCCCGGACGGGCCTTCACCGCTATTATAGAAGCTTTCCCGGGAAAATCAAGCGTCCTGCGTCCCTTTCCCGGCACGGGCGGAGTTTATGGACATTATGTACAAAGGTTTTCCGGCATTTTTTGAATTATCGGAAAAAAATTTCTCCGGATTTTGGATTGGGCCCTTGTTTATTTTCGCCGTAAATGTTACACTAAAAGCAACACCCCTAGGGGGGATTTGCGGATACCTTATGTTTTAGAGGAGGATGTTTATATGAACGCCTATCTTTCCAGTGTCATCGAGCATGTAAAGACCCGGCACGCCAACGAGCCGGAGTTTGTCCAGACGGTGGAGGAGGTTTTGTCCTCTTTGGAGCCCGTCATCGAGAAGCACCCTGAATATGAAAAGGCCGACCTGCTGACTCGCATGGTGGAGCCGGAGCGGATGTTCACCTTCCGGGTCTGCTGGATGGCGGACGACGGCACCTGGCACACCAACATCGGCTACCGCTGCCAGTTCAACGGGGCCATCGGCCCCTACAAGGGCGGCCTGCGGTTCCAGAAGAACG
Source organism: uncultured Oscillibacter sp. (assembly GCF_950073225.1). Classification (NCBI taxonomy): domain Bacteria; kingdom Bacillati; phylum Bacillota; class Clostridia; order Eubacteriales; family Oscillospiraceae; genus Oscillibacter; species uncultured Oscillibacter sp. The sequence goes on along the minus strand of NZ_CATMPS010000002.1, from coordinate 190,700 downwards.
TGTACCCCGGCATCATCAAGTTCCTGGGCTTTGAGCAGGTCTTCAAGAACAGCCTCACCGGCCTGCCCATCGGCGGCGGCAAGGGCGGCAGCGATTTCGACCCCGCCGGGAAATCCGACGCGGAGATCATGCGTTTTTGCCAGAGCTTCATGCAGGCCCTGTACCGCTACATCGGGCCCGATGTGGACGTGCCCGCCGGAGACATGGGCGTGGGGGCCAAGGAAATCGGCTACCTGTACGGCGAATACCGCCGCCTGAAGGGCGCGTTTGAGAACGGCGTGCTGACCGGCAAGGGCTTCAGCTACGGCGGCTCCCTCATTCGTCCCGAGGCCACGGGCTTTGGCGCGGTGTACTACTTGGAGAATGTCCTCAAGCACGAGGGCGAGGAACTAAAGGGCAAGACCATTGCCTGTGCGGGCTTCGGCAACGTGACCTGGGGCATCTGCAAGAAGGCCACGGAGCTGGGGGCCAAGGTCGTCACCTTGTCCGGTCCCGACGGGTATGTGTACGATCCCGACGGCGTGGCCACGGCGGAGAAGATCGCCTATCTGGTGGAGATGCGGAACAGCGGGCGGAACGTGGTGAAGGACTACGCGGACAAGTTCGGCGTGGAGTTCCACGCGGGGGAGAAGCCCTGGGGCGTGAAGGTGGACGTGGTAATGCCCTCCGCCATGCAGAACGATGTGCACATGGAACAGGCGAAGCAAATTGCCGCCAACGGAGTGAAATACTATATCGAAGTGGCGAACATGCCCACCACCAACGACGCGCTGAAATTCCTGATGGAGCAGCCCGGTGTGATTGTGGCTCCTTCTAAGGCGGTCAACGCGGGCGGCGTGGCCACCTCCGCCCTGGAGATGGCCCAGAACAGCGAGCGGCTGGTGTGGACCGAGGAAGAGGTCGACAAGCAGCTCCACCAGATCATGGACACGATTTACAGCATGAGCGTGGAGGCCGCGGAAATGTACGGCCTTGGCTACAACCTGGTGGCAGGCGCCAACATCGCGGGCTTCCAGAGAGTGGCCGACGCCATGATGGCGCAAGGCGTATTTTAATCATCGTTCAGATAATAAAGCAGCCGGTCGATGTCTTTATCGACCGGCGCTTTTTTTATAGGTCAGATAGCCCTCCAAGATTAGGGACGCCGCTACGGCGTCTACAGTCTTCTTCCGCTGTCTGCCGTTTTTTCCGGCGTTGAAGAGAATCTGGTGGGCGTCAATGGTGGTCCTGCGTTCGTCCCAGAGGACCACCGGCAGGCCGGAGACCTCCCGGAGCAGCTCCGCCAGGGCCTCCGCCTTCTCGGCCCGGGGGCCCCGGGTGCCGTCCATGTTCCGGGGATGGCCCAGCACCAGTTCCTCCGCGCCGTGCTCTCGGGCCAGGGCGGTGATTTGCTCCGCCACCGTTTCCGGCCGGTAGGCGGTGATGGTAGTAGTAAAGCCCGTCAGGAATCCGGTGGGGTCGGAGATGGCGATGCCGGTGTGGGCGTCGCCGTAGTCGATGGCCATGATGCGCATGGGAGCCCTCTTTCCGCGGCCTGGGCCGCTGGTGATGCCGCCGGACCCGGCGGGAAGGGAAAAAGAGGCCATGGCGGACTGCCACGGCCTCTTTTGAATGTGCGGATAAGCGGAATTACTTCAGCTCGACCTTGCCGCCGGCTTCCTCGATCTGCTTCTTGAGAGCCTCGGCGTCGTCCTTGGAAGCGCCTTCCTTGATGGTGGCGGGAGCGCCTTCCACGGTGGCCTTGGCCTCGGCCAGGCCCTGGCCGGTGATCTCGCGGACAACCTTGATGACCTTGATCTTGGCGGCGGCGTCGAAGCCGGTCAGGACCACGTCGAACTCGGTCTTCTCTTCAGCGGCGGGAGCAGCGCCACCGGCGGCGGGAGCGGCCATGGCGGCGGCGGAAACGCCGAACTCCTCCTCCAGGGCGTGGACGAGCTCACTGAGCTCCAGAACGGTCAGGCCCTTGATCTCTTCGATCATGGCGGTAACTTTCTCAGACATTGTATGGAACCTCCTGATAGTAAATTTTTATGAAAGGATGGGAGGCCGCTTACTCGGCGGCGGGGGCTTCTTCGGCGGGCGCGCCCTGCTTCTCGGCAATCTGCTTCAGGACCACGGCCAGGCCGGTGATGGGGGCCAGCATGGTGCCCAGGACCTGGGCCTGGAGGACGGGCAGAGCGGGGATGGAGGCCAGGGACTTGATGGTGGCCAGGTCCACGGGCTTGCCGTCCATAAAGCCGCCCTTGATCTCGAACTTGTCCTTCAGTTTCTCGGCGTAGTTGTTCATGACCCGGGCGGGAGCCACGGGATCATCGCACAGCGCCAGGGAAGTGGTGCCGTTGAGCAGATCGTCCAGATCGCTCAGGCCGGTGTTGTTGAAAGCGAAGCGGAGCAGCGTATTTTTGATAACGGCGTAATCCACCGCGTTCTCACGGCACTCCCGGCGCAGGGCGGTATCCTCTTCGACGGTGATTCCCTTATAGTCGACAATGACGCCCGCGGTGGCCTTCTGGATCTTCTCGGTCAGTTCGGCGACGATGGCCTGCTTCTCGGATAAGACTTTCGCGTTAGGCATGGTTGTTTTCACCTCCATAGGAATGGGAATGCGCGTTCTAAAAAAAGGAACGCCCCTGTGTCCGCGAAGACACAAGGACGCATAGCAAATACACATTTGCCGCCCTCGGCAGGATTTACAGGCAAAGCCCACCTGCTGTCTTTGGAACGCAACTGTTATTATATGCATGCGGAGGGGAATTGTCAATACCCAAAACAAAATTTTCCGTAACGGGTTGTAAAAAAATGTTACCGTTTTGAGATTACAGCGGAGCGGGCGGGACGTATACTGCTGATACAATATTATTATAAAGGAGCGGGGAGCATGAAAAGACTGCTGGGCGTTTTGGCGCTGGTGCTGCTGCTGGCGGCTTGCGGGCAGGCGAAGATGTCGGAAACGCCGCCGGAGGAGGTGGACGAATATGAGGCTCTGATTGCGGCTGCGCCGGTTGCCCAGGTAGGAGGGGAGCCTCTTTCGCCGGATGGACGCTTTGAGGCCAGGGCCGAGGGGGCCAGCGGTGAGTATGTCAGCGGCATACAACCCCCGGAGCATCTGCAAATCATAGACCGGGAGACGGGGAAGGTGCTGTGGCAGGATCATGGCTGGCTGGAGCAGTCCATCCTTTGGTCCCCGGAGGGGGGCTTTGCCGCCCTGGCCCGGAGCGCCCGGACGTGGTGCTGTATCACTATTCTTGAGACGGAGAACTGGACCAGCTGGGACGTTGCCCTGCCGGACGGAAGCTCTATCCCGGAGTATACGTTTTTGCCGTACAACGAGCCATGGGGAGAGTGGAAATCCGAGAACAGCCTGGATTTGACCATTGGCTGGGGCGGAGACGCTGGAGAGCAGAGCTTCTATCAGTGCGATGTTTGGGTGAAACCAGACGGTGTGACCGGGGAGTCCCGGGAGAGGACCCTGGAAACCCTGGGAAGCTGGGATTTTACCCACGACGGACAACCGGAGACGGTGGAGCTGGAGACGCTCCTGTTTCCCGGTGGAGAAGCGCCGGAATACTTGGAGCTGCGGGTCCTGGACGGAAAGGAGGTTCTCTGGCAGGATACCGCTTCGGCGCATCATGTGGGTGAAAACAGCTTTTACGCCCTTCAATTGGACGGGCAGGACTACCTGCTCCAGTATGTTCCCAGCATGGGCCAGGGATTCGGTTCCTACCAGTATCGGATCTTCTCTCTGGACAGCGCGGGGGAGCCGGTGATTTTCCGGGAAAACCATATGGAGTTCGACATCAACTTCGGCAGTCCGGTCCATGAGAGCTTTGACAATCCGAAGATCGCCGCCTTCTTGCGGGAGGTCCACGGGTATCTGGACCAGGGCCAGGAGCTGGTGAACACGCTTTGGGGAGAAATCGACTTGGGCAATGTGGACTACAGCGATGTCACCGCACTGGAACAAGCGCTGAAACAATTTCAGAAAGAATACGGGGGACCAGTAGAATAAGAGACTGCCGCCCAAGAATCCCTGGACGGCATTTCTCCTTTACACCGCAAGCCCATACTGGGACAACGCGGTTTTTATGCGTTCCAGATTTTCGGGCACAGGCGGGCACATGGGAGAGCGGAGCGCTCCGACCCGCCAGCCCAGCAGAGAAAGGGCGGTCTTTACCGGGATGGGGTTCACCTCGCAGAACATGGCGTCGCAGAAGTCCTTTAAATGCACCTGCAATTCCCCGGCGGCGGCGAAGTCGTTTTTCAGGCACAGCTGAGTCAGCCGGTGCATTTCCGCCGGGAGGATATTCGCCGCCACGGAGATAACCCCCTTGCCCCCCAGGGCGCAGATAGGGACGGTTTCGTCATCGTTGCCGGACCAAATGGTGAAGTCCTTTGGGCAGAGGGCCCGGGTCCGCTGGATGTTCCCCAGATTTCCCGACGCCTCTTTGACTCCCGCGATGTTGGGGTGTTCCGCCAAGGCGGCGTAAGTTTCCGGGGCAACGCTGACCCCGGTGCGGGAGGGGACGTTGTACAGGATGATGGGCAGGGAAACCGCGTCCGCGATGGTCCGATAATGCCGGAGCAGCCCCGCCTGGGTGGCTTTGTTGTAGTAGGGCGTCACCACCAGCAGGGCGTCGGCCCCCCGGCGCTCCGCCTCCCGGGAGAGGGTGACGGCGTTTTCCGTAGAGTTGGACCCGGACCCGGCAATGACCGGAACCCGGCCTCCCACATGCCGGACGCAGAAGGCGACGGCCTCCGACCGCTCCTGGTAGGTCATGGCGCTGGCCTCGCCGGTGGTACCGCAGACGACCACGGCGTCCGTCCCGTTCTCCAGCTGGAAGTCCAGCAGCTCCCCCAAGGTCTCAAAGTCCACGCCGCCGTCCTTGAACGGCGTGACAATTGCAACCGCAGAGCCTGTAAAGATAGGATGCTTCACAGATAAAACTCCTTTCTTTGTATAGAAAAAGGCTCGCCGCGCGTCTGCGGCAAGCCTCTTCCTTGGTAAAAACGGACTTATTTCGCCTCAATATAGCCCTTTGCGCACAGCAGTTCGGCCAGGAGTACCGCGCCGCCCGCCGCGCCCCGGAGGGTATTGTGGCTCAGGCCCACAAACTTATAGTCATATTGGGTATCCTCCCGCAGACGGCCCAGGGAGACGGCCATGCCGTTTTCCAGGTTCCGGTCCAGCCGGGTCTGGGGGCGGTCCGGCTCTTCGAAGTAGTGGAGGAACTGCTTGGGGGCGGAGGGAAGGCTCAGCTCCTGGGCGGGGCCCCGGAAGGCGGCCCAGTCGGCCTTAATCTGCTCGATGGAGGGTTTTTTGCCCTCTCGGAATTTTACAAATACCGCCGCCATGTGACCGTCCTGGCAGGCCACCCGGAAGCACTGAGCGGTGATGGCGGGGCCCTGAGCCTTGACGATTTTGCCGTCTTCCACCTTGCCCCAGAGTTTCAGAGGCTCCTGTTCGCTCTTTTCCTCCTCGCCGCCGATGTAGGGGATGCAGTTGTCCACCATCTCCGGCCAGCGCTCAAAGGTTTTCCCCGCGCCGGAGATGGCCTGATACGTACAAACCAGGGCCTTTTCCACACCGTATTTCAGCAGGGGATGCAGGGCCGGGACATAGCTCTGGAGGGAGCAGTTGCTTTTCACGGCGATGAACCCCCGTTTGGTGCCCAGGCGCCTGCGCTGGGCCTCGATGACCTCAATGTGCTCCGCGTTCAGCTCCGGTACCACCATGGGTACGTCGTCCGTCCAGCGGTGGGCGGAGTTGTTAGAGACAATGGGGCACTCCAGCTTGGCGTATTTCTCCTCCAGAGCCCGGATGTCTTCCTTTTTCATGTCCACGGCGCAGAAGCAGAAGTCCACCTGGGACGCCAGTTTCTCCGCGTCGGCTTCAGCGTCCAGAATGACCAGGTTCTTGGCCTCCTCCGGCATGGGGCAGGTCATGGCCCAGCGGGGGGCCGCGGCCTCCTCGTAGGTTTTTCCGGCGCTGCGGGCGCTGGCGGCCACCGCCGTCAGCTGGAACCAGGGATGGTTTTCCAAAAGGGTGACAAAGCGCTGGCCCACCATGCCGGTGCAGCCGATCACGCCGGCCTTGTACTGTTTCATAGTATGCTCCTCCCGCCGCGCTGGTGCTTGTACGCTCTCGGATTTCCTGGTTGAATTCAACGCGGTCTTGTATTATAATATGGGCATGTGACAACAATTGTTCCTGACATGTGGACAAATGTTTTCTGTACGTAATGGTATCATGATTTTCCCGGCGCGTCAAGCCGGGGAACATTGGGAGGTTCCATGAAAAATAAGCTGCTGCCCCTCTTTTTCGTTGTGACATTTTTTCTCCTCAGCGCGCCGTCCGCTTCCGCCGTGACCAACGGCGTGGTAAAGGTGGGGCTGCGCTACGGCAGCTCTGCCCTGGCCTCCGCAAACCTGGAGAACGCAGAGGGGGCGGGTTATGAGTTCGGCTATTATGACGGGGACCGGAGGTTCGTGGCCCTGGGACAGACGGATGTAACCACTATCACCATGAGCCCCTCCGGAGGCTCCGCCGTTACCGTGACCCGGACCGGCACCTCGGAGGTCCTCTATGAGCACTTTGATCGAGACCATCTGCTGGGCGTCCGCCCCTTTGGAACGATTACCTGGTTCAAGGGCTGCCGGTATGCCGGAGGCTTTGAGTATGTCCCGGAGAGTGCGGGAAGCCTGAGGGTCATCAATGTAGTGGACCTGGAGGACTATGTAAAAGGCGTGGTTCCCTATGAGATGCCGGGGGACTGGCCCCTGGAGGCTCTGGAGGCCCAGGCCGTCTGCGCCCGGACCTTTGTCCAGGGACACAGCAAGCACTTGCGGGAGTATGGCTTCGACGTGTGCGGCGGCGTGGACTGCCAGGTCTACAACGGCCACGGCAGCGGCGGGGCGGGCCCCTCGGAGACCAGTGACAGGGCGGTGGAAAACACCGCGGGGCTTTGCATCTACTACAACGGAACCTTGGTGCAGGACGCGGTCTACCACTCCTCCGACGGCGGGGCTACGGAGGACGGGGCCAACGTCTGGGGCACGGAGACCGGGTATTTGAAAGGGAAGGCCGACCCCTACGAGGCCCAGACCTCCGTTCCCAACAACAGCTATTCCGTCACCTATACCGCCGGGGAGCTGAGCTGGATTCTGGATCAAAAGGGCCATTCGGTGGGCACGGTCCAGGATGTCTATGTCTCGGAGTACACCCCCCTGGGGAACGTGAAGCAGGTGACCTTTGTGGGAACCGCCGGGACGAAGACCTTCACCGGCGACGACTGCCGGATGATCTTTTACAGCAGCACCTATCAAAAATCCGTCAGCAGCATGCGTTTCGACATCAACGGCCGGAGGGGCGGAACCGGAGGCCTCTCCGTCAACGGCACCGGGCAGCTTTCCTCTTTGGACGGCGTTTCCGTGATTTCCAGTGGCGGAACAGTGAGCACGCTGTGGGGAAACTCTGCCTCAGCCATGACGTCCTCCGGCAGCGTGACGGTTTCCGCCGAGGTCCGCCAGCCCTCCGGCGGGGGAAATTCCAACGGGACCTTCGTTATCACCGGCACCGGAAACGGACACAACGTAGGCATGAGCCAGTACGGGGCCAAGGCCATGGCGGAACTGGGCTACAGCTTTCAGGAGATTTTGAACTTCTACTACACAGATATTACCATCAGATAAGGATATGACATGAAGACAAGCGATTTTTACTATGACCTCCCCCAGGAGCTCATCGCCCAGACGCCCATGGAAAAGCGGGACGGCTCCCGGCTGATGACCCTGGACCGCCGGACGGGGGAGACGGGACACCGGCATTTTTACGACCTGCCGTCCCTGCTGCGGCCCGGGGACTGCCTGATTATGAACGACTCCCGGGTCCTGCCCGCCCGGCTTCTGGGGCGGAGGCTGCCAGGAGGCGGGGCCTGTGAGGTGCTGCTGCTGACCGATAAGGGGGAAAATGTCTGGGAGTGCCTGGTCCGGCCTGGGCGGAAGCTGCGCGCCGGGGCCCGGATGACCTTTGGCGACGGCTCCCTTACCGCCGAGGTGGCGGAGGAGCTGGCGGACGGAAACCGCCTGGTCCGCTTTGCGTATGAGGGAATTTTCCTGGAGGTGCTGGAGCGCCTGGGGAAGATGCCCCTGCCGCCTTACATCAAGGAAGAGCTCCAGGACCAGGAGCGGTATCAGACGGTTTACTCCAAGGTTCTGGGCAGTGCCGCCGCCCCCACGGCGGGGCTCCATTTTACGCCGGAGCTGCTGAGGGAACTTGAGTCCAAGGGTGTGAACCTGGGCTATGTGACTCTCCATGTGGGACTGGGAACCTTCCGCCCGGTGAAGGAGGAGGCCATCGAGGATCACGATATGCACAGCGAGTTCTGCACGGTTCCGCCGGAGACGGCGGAGCTTATCAACCGCACCAAAGCGGCCGGAGGCCGGGTCATCTGCGTGGGAACCACCTCCTGCCGGACGCTGGAGAGCTGGGCAGGGGAGGACGGGCACATGGAGGCCCGGTCCGGCTGGACGAATATCTACCTTTATCCCGGCTCCCGGTTCAAGGTGATGGACGGCCTGGTAACGAACTTCCACCTGCCGGAGAGCACTCTTATCATGCTGGTGTCCGCCTTCGCGGGACGGGAGGCGGTGCTGGCCGCCTACCGGGAGGCGGTGAAGGAGCGATACCGCTTTTTCTCCTTCGGCGACGCCATGTTTATCTCGTGAGGGAGGGCTTTTCATGCTCCTGACGGATTTGCCCAACGTGGGCCTCAAGCTGGCGGAAAACCTCCGCCGGGTGGGATTGGAAACCCCCGAGGATTTCCGAAAAGCGGGGGCCCGGGAGGCCTTTCTCCGTATCCGGGCCCAGGTGGACCCCACGGCCTGCTTCCATCAGCTCACCGCCCTGGCCGGGGCGGAGCTGGGCGTTCCAAAGAAAGCGATTCCCGCAGAGGAAAAGGCGGAGCTAAGGGCCTTTTTCGACAACTTATCAATAAAATAGGAGAGACAGATGTTCAAACTGCTGAAGACAGAGGGCCGCGCCCGGCGCGGACAGTTTTCCTGCGCCCACGGCGGCATGGTCCAGACGCCGGTCTTTATGAACGTGGGCACGCAAGCTGCTATCAAGGGAGGCGTGGACGCCTTTGACCTCCGGGAGGTCCGCTGCCAGATTGAGCTGAGCAATACCTACCATCTTCACCTCCGTCCCGGCGACGGGCTGGTGAGGCAGATGGGGGGGCTCCATAAGTTCATGAACTGGGACGGCCCCATTTTGACGGATTCCGGCGGCTTCCAGGTCTTTTCCCTGGCCCCCCTCCGGCGGATCAAAGAGGAGGGAGTCTATTTCTCCTCTCACATCGACGGGCGAAAGATTTTCATGGGACCGGAGGAGTCCATGCGCATCCAGTCCAACCTGGGCAGCGACGTGGCCATGGCCTTTGACGAGTGCGTGGAGAATCCGGCAACTTATGAATATGCCAAGGCTTCCTGTGAGCGGACCCTCCGCTGGCTGGAGCGCTGCAAGCGGGAGCACGACCGGCTGAACGCTCTGCCGGACACCGTGAATCCTGAACAGCTCCTCTTCGGCATTAACCAGGGGGCCACGTTTGCGGACCTTCGCGTCTGGCATATGGACGAGATCGCCAAGCTGGACTGCGACGGCTACGCCATCGGCGGCCTGGCGGTGGGGGAGCCCACCCAGGTGATGTACGATATCATTGACGCGGTGGAGCCCCACATGCCGAAGGACAAGCCCCGGTATCTCATGGGCGTGGGCACCCCCAGCAACATCATCGAGGGCGTGGCCCGGGGAGTGGACTTCTTCGACTGCGTGATGCCCTCCCGGAACGGGCGGCACGGGAAGCTCTTTACCTGGGAGGGGACGGTCAATATCCTCAACGCCAAATACGCCATGGACAGCCGTCCCATCAGCGAGAGCTGCGGCTGTCCCGTGTGCAAGCGGTTCTCCCGGGCTTACCTCCGGCACCTGTTCAAGGCGGAGGAGACCCTGGCCCTGCGGCTGGCGGTGCTGCACAACCTCTACTTTTATAATGAGCTGACCGCAAAAATCCGGGAGGCCCTGGATGCGGGGCGCTTTGGAGAATTCCGGGCGGAGTACAGCGAGAAGCTGGCGGAGCGGGTCTGAAGGCCGGCAAAAATGCCCGGACATCAAGTCCGGGCGTTCTTAGCAGGGAGGACGAATGAAAAACCCTTGGGAAGAAATTTCACTGGAGGATTATGAAAATCACATGAGGCTGGATTCTGTCCTCCAGCTCCAGGCGCTGAACGAAATGATGAAAGGACAGCTTGAGGATTATCCGGCCTCCAAGGTTATGATACTGGGGGTCGCGGGCGGAAACGGCCTGGAGCATATCCGAAGGGACCGCGTGGAAAAGGTGTACGGGGTGGACGTCAACGCCGCTTATCTGGAGGCGGCCGCCGCCCGGCATCCGAATTTGGCGGGCGTGCTGGAATGCCTTCGGGTGGATTTGAGGGAGGAGCCCTGCCGCCTTCCGGCGGCGGAGCTGGTGATTGCGAACCTGCTTGTTGAATACATAGGCTGTTCGTGTTTTCAAAGGCTAATCGGGCAGGTTGGGCCGGAATATGCCTCCTGCGTCCTTCAAATCAACGCGGAAGACGGCTGGGTATCCGATTCGCCGTATCTGCACGCGTTTGACGTTTTGGAGGCGGTGCACCACGACTTAGACGGTAAGGCCCTGGAGAAAACCATGCTGGCGATAGGCTACCGTGTGATTCAGCGGACGGAGCGGGGGCTCCCGAACGGAAAGAAATTCCTGCGGATGGATTTTCGGTGCCCGTAGGGCAGGGGAGCGCCGGTTTATCCGCCCGGGATAAAAAAGCTCCCGGACAAAAAGTCCGGGAGCTTTTTTCGCTCTCATTAGACCGCTCTGGTAACCTTGCCGGAGCGCATGCACCGGGTGCAGACATATACGTGGCGAGGGGAACCATCCACGATCGCTTTGACACGTTTCACGTTGGGCTTCCAGGGACGGTTGGAACGCCGGTGAGAGTGAGAGACCTGAATACCAAAGGTCACGCCTTTGCCGCAATACTCGCACTTAGCCATCCATTGCACCTCCCTGCTGTCACATAATATGTGCGTGCTTCCACAAGCACAAGTGGTATCATAACAGAATCCATCGAAAAATGCAAGAAGAATTTTCAAAAAAACCGAAGTTTTTTTATACCATTTTAATATGCGGCTTTTTCGAGGAATATTTTTGAAAAAAGTGTTGACCCTTACAGAAACGTGTGCTATACTCGATGTTACCTGTGAGCGGGGCTTTTTTGTTGTGCGCTTTTTCGCTTTTCAAGCCACGGCGGACAGGTCCCGGCAGGGAGGCAGTCGGCTTTCCCTGGAGGAAGGCGAATATAAGGAGGTGCCGAAAGAATGCGAGTAAAAGTGACCCTGAGATGCAACGAGTGCAAGCAGAGAAACTACAATACCATGAAAAACAAGAAAAACACACCGGACAAGCTGGAGCTGAACAAGTATTGCCGTTTCTGCCGGAAGCACACGCTCCACAGCGAGACGAAGTAAATGAAGAAAGGGCGTATTTGAACAATGGCAGAAGCGAAAAAGAAGGATCGCGGCCTTTGGTTCCGCGAAATGAAAAGCGAACTGAAGAAAGTCGTTTGGCCCAATAAGCAGACGGTGATGAAAAACACGGGAACCGTGCTGCTGTGCTCCGCCATCATCGGCGCGTTTATCTGGGTGTTTGACTTTGTGTCCGTTTCCCTGGTCCAGATGATTCTAAGCGCTTTCGGCGCCTGAGGAACACGAGATGGCAGACAGCGCGAAATGGTATGTTGTGCATACCTACTCCGGCTATGAAAACGCCGTCAAGACCAGCATTGAAAAGCTTGTCGTCGGGCGGAGCATGGAGGATATGATCCTGCGGATGGAAATCCCCATGGAAAACGTCACGGAGATCACGGAGAGCGGCGCGTCCAAGGAAGTGGCCCGAAAGGTCTTTCCCGGTTACGTGCTGATCAAGATGATCATGACGGACGAAACCTGGCACCTGGTGCGGAACGTGCGGGGCGTCACGGGTTTTGTGGGCACCGCCAATAAGGCCATCCCCCTGACGGAGGAAGAGGTCCTGGCCATGGGCATGGAGAAGCACGAGATCGTTGTCAAGTACGGCTTGGGCGACCATGTGCGGATCATGGACGGCCCGCTGGCCAGCTTCACCGGCGTGGTGGAGGAGATCGAGCCGGAGAAAAACCGGGTCAGCGTCATGGTTTCCATGTTTGGCCGGGAGACCCCGGTGGACCTGGAGCTGGATCAGGTCGAGGTTTTGAACTGAGAGCCTGTACGCACAACTGCCGGACACAGGTTCTGACCGCGCGTCGGCGCGCAGGTGGGAGGGACGAGTACCGTCCCGCCAAACCACATTTTAAATCGTAGGAGGTGCCGCTCCATGGCACAGAAGATCACTGGTTATGTAAAGCTGCAAATCCCCGCGGGCAAGGCGACGCCCGCCCCCCCCGTCGGCCCCGCTCTGGGCCAGCACGGCGTAAACATCGCCGCGTTTACCAAAGAGTTCAATGAACGCACGAAAAACGACGCGGGCATGATCATCCCCGTCGTCATCACCGTATATGCGGACCGTTCCTTCTCCTTCATCACCAAGACGCCTCCGGCGGCGGTGCTGATCAAAAAGGAGTGCAACATCGAATCCGGCTCCGGCGTTCCCAACAAAACCAAGGTGGCTACCATCTCCAAGGCCAGCATCCAGAAGATCGCCGAGATCAAGATGCGGGATCTGAACGCCGCCAACCTGGAGTCCGCCATGAGTATGATCGCCGGGACCTGCCGGTCCATGGGCGTCATCGTCGGCGACTGACCAATATTTTAAGAGCGGCCGGATCGCCGCTCCATACAGTGGGAGGATTCCGTTCCGAAGAACCACTATGAGGAGGAAGTAACAGTGTTTAGAGGCAAAAAATATCAGGACAGCGCCAAGCAGATTGACAAGAACACCCAGTATGAGCCCGCCGAGGGCCTGGCGCTGGTCTGCAAAACCGCTACCGCCAAGTTTGACGAGACCGTCGAACTGCATGTGAAGCTGGGCGTGGACTCCCGGCACGCCGACCAGCAGGTCCGCGGCGCCATCGTTCTGCCCCACGGCACCGGCAAGACCGTCCGGGTGCTGGTGTTCGCCAAGGGCGACAAGGCCGAGGCCGCCAAGGCCGCCGGAGCCGATTACGTGGGCGAGATGGATCTGGTTGAGAAGATCCAGAAGGAAAACTGGTTTGATTTCGACGTGGTGGTCGCCAGCCCCGACATGATGGGCGTGGTGGGCCGTCTCGGTAAGGTGCTGGGTCCCAAGGGCCTGATGCCCTCTCCCAAGGCGGGCACCGTGACCCCTGATGTAGCCAAGGCCGTGCAGGAAGTCAAGGCCGGTAAAATCGAATACCGCCTGGACAAGACCAACATCATCCACTGCCCCATCGGCAAGGTCTCCTTCGGTCCCGAGAAGCTGACGGAGAACTACAACACCCTGATGGGAGCCATTGTGAAGGCGAAACCCGCCGCGGCTAAGGGTCAGTATATCCGCAGCTGCGTCGCCGCCGCCACCATGGGCCCCGGCGTGCGGATGAACACCGCGAAATTGGTCTAATGACTTGAAAGGGGGGGTGACGCCCCCCCTTTTTTTGCGTTCCTTGCGCCGCCGGTGCCGGTTTCTAGTGCGTGTGTCCAAGGCGCGCAAGTATTAAAATGTTTGCCTCAAAAGCCGCGGTGCTGCGCACGGTGGTTTTTGAGGTTTTTTTCACGGCATTTCCTGGGGATCTTCTGCTTGGAAAGTGTTGCGGAATCGGTAGACTTCATATATAATGGAAACGGATGCGTGAAGGACGCGAAAACCAAGGACGCCCGGTCTTCTGGCGGGAAAAGGAGAAACGCCATGCGTGAGAATGGTTTAAAGGTAAAGAATTTTGTATCCCTTTTCAATTTGGAGGTTTTGAACCAGGGCAGTGATTTCGACAGCGCCCTGCTGACGGTGCCGGATTTAAACCGGCCAGGCCTCCAGTTTCACAGCTTTTACGATTATTTTGACCCCTGCCGCCTTCAGGTGATCGGCAAGGCGGAGGTTACCTATCTCCGGGGACTGAGCGACGCTCAGCGCCGCAAATGCTTCGACGACCTTTTTCTCTACGACATCCCAGCGCTGGTGATAGCCCGGAGCCTGGACTGCTTCCCGGAATGCATCGAAAGCGCCAGGGAGCACCAGAAGACCCTGCTGCGGACGAACGAGGTGACCGTGGCCTTCACCAGCCGCACCATTGAGTATTTGAACCGGGTGCTGGCGCCCTGCGTCACCCGCCACGGCGTGCTGCTGGACATTTATGGCGAAGGCGTTATGATTACCGGCGACTCCGGCGTGGGCAAGAGCGAGGCGGCCATTGAGCTGATCATGCGGGGCCACCGGCTGGTGGCCGACGACGCGGTGGAGCTGCGGCGGGTCTCCGGCCGTCTGATGGGCTCCGCACCGGAGGTCATCCGCAATTATATTGAGCTGCGGGGCATCGGCGTCATTAATGTGCAGCAGCTTTTCGGCGTCCGGGCTGTTAAAAATGAGGCTCAGCTGGATCTGGTGGTAAATTTTGAGCCTTGGGATAGTGAGAAGTTTTATGACCGTCTGGGCATCGAGGACCACTATGTGGATATTTTGGACATTCAGGTCCCCACGCTGACCATCCCGGTGCGCCCAGGGCGGAACCTGGCCAGCATCGTGGAGGTGGCGGCCATGAACAACCGGCACCGGAAGTTAGGATATAACGCAGCCCAGGAGCTGGCCCAAAAGGTAGACGCCCGGGCGGATGGAAAGCTGTAAGGAGGAAACGCTATGTATATCGGCATCGACGTAGGCGGAACGAATCTAAAGGCCGGACTGGTAGACGAGGCGGGCAATATTGTCAAGGTAGAACGAGTCCCCCTGGATTTTCAAGGCCCGGAGCGTTTTGCGGAGATTCTGGCGGAGCTGTCCAAGAGAGTCATTCAGGAGAAGGTCCGGTGGGTAGGCGTAGGTCTGCCCGGTGCGGTGGACGGCGGCGACGTGCTCTTCACCACGAACATCCCCATGGAGAATGTCCCGCTGGAGCGGCTCTTCCGCAAGCATTTGGATCTGCCCCTGCTGCTGGGCAACGACGCGGACTGCGCCGCCGTGGGCGAGTTCTTCGGCGGCGCGGGGAAGGGAACCCGGGATTTTGCCGTGGTAACCCTGGGCACCGGCGTGGGCGCGGGCATCATCGTGGACGGAAAGCTCCGGGGCGGCCTGGCCTCCAGCGAGGCGGGCCATATGGTCATCATTCAGGACGGGGAACCCTGCAACTGCGGCCGCCGGGGCTGCTGGGAGCGCTACGCCTCCGCCACCGGCCTGATCCAGCAGACGAAACGGGCTATGGAGGCACACCCGGAAAGCTTGCTTCATGAGATTGCCGCGGAAAGCGGCGTAGAGGGCCGGACGGCCTTCCAGGCGGCGGAGGCAGGGGATGAGGCCGCCTTGGAGGTCTGCCGGAATTACGTGAACTATTTGGCCGGCGGCTTGACAAGCCTCATCAACATCCTGCGCCCAGAGGCCGTGGCCATCGGCGGCGGCGTGGCGGCGGCACCGGAGCGGCTGCTGCTGGAGCCCCTGCGGGAGGCCGTGGCGAAGGAGAGCTTTTCCCGCCATGGAGGACGGATCACAAAAGTTCTCCGGGCTGAGCGCGGAAACGACGCGGGCATCATCGGCGCGGCGATGCTGGGCCGGGTGATGTAAGCGCTTTGCGGAAGTATCTTGAATATAAGGAGGCCCTTACATGGACTGGGCGGAGCGGCTTGACAAACAGATACGAGACTACTTACCAGATGTGAGCGTCTTGAAGGAGGAGCCCATGGCAAAGCATACCTCCTTCCGGGTGGGTGGTCCCGCGAAGCGGATGGCGTTCCCGGAAAAGAGCGAGCAGCTGGTGCTGCTGCTGTCCATGGCCCGGGAGTGCGGGGCCCGGCCCTTGATCATCGGCAACGGCACGAACCTGCTGGCCCCGGACGGGGGACTGAACCGGCTGGTCATCGGGACCGATCGCCTCTGCCGCCTGGAGATGGGGGAAGAGCCGGATTCCATTGTCGCCGGGTGCGGCGTCCCCCTGGCCCGTCTGGCGGATTTCGCCTGCCGGCAGGGGCTGGCGGGGCTGGAATTTGCCCACGGCATCCCCGGAACCGTGGGCGGCGGCGTGTGCATGAACGCCGGGGCTTACGGCGGGGAGCTGAAACAGGTGGCCGCCGGTGTGTCGGCGCTGTTCCCGGAGGAGGGCGTGCGGTTTCTCTCTGGGGGGGAACTGGCTTTCGGCTACCGCCGGAGCTTCCTCACGGAACATCCGGAGGCGGCGGCGCTGCACGCGGTGTTCCGCTTGACCCCTGGCAGCCCGGAGGAAATCCGGGAGACGCAGCGGTCCCTGATGGCCCGCCGGAAGGCCAGCCAGCCGCTGGAATGGCCCAGCGCGGGCAGCACCTTCAAGCGCCCGGAGGGGTATTTCGCCGGGACCCTCATAGACCAGTGCGGTTTAAAAGGCCGGACGGTGGGCGGGGCCCAGGTATCGGAAAAGCACGCGGGCTTCATCATCAACCGGGGCGGGGCCTCCTGTGCCGACATCAAGGAGCTGATCCGGCAGGTGCAGGCGGTTGTCGGGGAAAAGACCGGCGTCCGGCTGGAGCCGGAGGTCAAGTTTGTGGAGTGAGGGGGAGTCGTGCCATGGAAATTCTGATTATCTCCGGCCTGTCCGGCGGAGGGAAGAGCAAAGCGGCGTCCTTTTTGGAGGACAGCGGCTTTTATATCGTGGATAATATGCCTGCGGCCATGATCTTGAAATTTGCGGAGTTCTGCGCCGGGGGCGGCGGGCGCTATGCCCGGGTGGCGCTGGTGTACGATGTGCGAACGGCGGAGTCGTTCAGCGAGCTCTTTGACGTGCTGGACAAACTGAAGGGGATGGAGGGCGTCTGCCGGATGCTGTTTTTGGAGGCGTCCCCGGCGGCCATCATCAAGCGCTACAAGGAAACCCGCCGCCGCCACCCTTTGGAGAAGGAGACGGATTCCCTGGAAGAGGCTGTGGAGAAGGAGCGGGAACTGATGCTCCCGGTAAAGCAGAGGGCGGATTTTATCATCGACACGACCCGGCTTTCAACGGCCAAACTGAGGAGCGAGCTGCTGCGCATCTTCAACGGCGAGGAAGAGCAGGCGGGGATGACGGTAAGCGTCACGTCTTTCGGTTTCAAGCATGGCCTGCCCTTAGAGGCGGATCTGGTCCTGGACGTGCGGTTTATGCCGAACCCGTTCTACATTGAGGAGCTGCGCCACCAGACCGGCCTGGACAAGCCGGTTTCGGATTATGTATTCAGCTTTCAGCAGACGCGCGACTTCCTCCTTAAGGTGGAGGATCTGCTGCGCTTTACCCTGCCGCTGTATGCGGAGGAGGGAAAAACCGGCCTGGTGGTTGCCGTAGGGTGCACCGGGGGACACCACCGTTCCGTAGCCATCGCCCACGCGCTGACGGAGTTTATCCGGGAGCAGGGCTATCAAGCAGCGGAGCATCATCGGGACATGGAACGGGCCGTTTGAGCCGGAAAGGAACCCTATGGAATACCAACCTTACCGCGCGCCTCGGAAGCATGGGCCCCGGATTGCCGTCGTCGGCGGCGGGCATGGGCTGTCCAATATGCTGCGGGGCTTGAAGGATTATACGGAAAATCTCTCCGCCATCGTCACGGTGGCGGACGACGGCGGCGGCTCCGGCGCTCTGCGCCAGGATTTGGGAATGCCGCCGCCGGGGGATATCCGAAACTGCCTGGTGGCTCTGGCCAACACGGAGCCGCTGATGAAACAGATGATGGACTACCGCTTTCAGGAGGGAACGCTGGCGGGGCAGAGCTTCGGAAATTTGTTTCTGGCGGCGCTGAACGGCATTTCCCCCAACTTCGACACGGCGGTCCGCCGAATGAGCGAGGTCCTGGCCATCACCGGACGGGTGCTGCCCGTTACCACCGCCGACGTGCAGCTGGAGGCGGAATTTGAGAATGGCGCCAGCGTCGTCGGCGAGTCCAAAATCTTCTACTGCAAGAAAAAAGAGGACTGCCGGATTACCAAGGTGCGGCTGCTGCCGGAGCATCCCAAGGCTCTGCCGGAGGCCCTGGCCGCTATTTACGAGGCGGATATGATCGTCCTGGGGCCCGGAAGCCTTTACACCAGTATCATTCCAAATCTCCTGGTGGACGGCATCGTGGACGCCATCCGGGAATCCTCCGCTCTGAAAATCTACGTCTGCAACGTTATGACCCAGGAGGGGGAGACGGAGGGCTACACCGCCTCGGACCATATCGCGGCCCTGTTTCAGCACTCGGTGAATGGGCTGTTTCACCTGTGTCTGGTGAACTCCTCGCCCATTCCCAAGGACGCGGCGGACCGCTATGCCCAGGAGGGGGCGGAGATGCTGCGCTACGATACGGACCGTTGCGCCGCTTTAGGCGTGGAGCTGATCGGCCGGCCCATCGCTACGGTACAGGACGGTTATGTCCGGCATCATCCCGACAAACTGGCCCAGGAATTGATCCTGCTCCATGCGGAGCGCAACGTGCGCATTGCGGGGGGACGCTATCGGAAAGAGTAATGGGATAGTCCTTTATATTATCTGCTGCCGAGGAGGTTTTGCCGGTGTCCTTTTCTTTTGAGACGAAAAATGAGCTTTGCAGGCTGCCGGTTCAGCGGCGCTGCTGCGCGCAGGCGGAGGCTTACGGCATTTTGCTGTACTGCCGTACCTTCTGCTCTTCCGAGGTCCGGATTATTACGGAGAATCCCCATTTTGCCGCGAGGCTTCCCCGGCTGTTCCTCCGGGCGTTTGACCTCCGGTTTGACAGGCAGCCAGATATTTCCGGCGGGGAAACGCCGGAGGGGAAGATGGTCTTTCAGATTACGGAGGGGGAGAAGCTGGACCATATCATCGACCTCCTGGGCTACGACCCCCGGCAGAGCCTGGCCCTTCATGTCAACTTCGCCATGCTGGAGGAGGACTGCTGCCGGGCGTCCTTTCTCCGGGGCTGTTTTTTTGCCGGGGGAAGCGTCACAGATCCCTCCAAACGGTATCATCTGGAGTTGACCAGCTCTCATCTCCAGGCCAGCCGGGAATTGGAGGTCCTGCTCCGGGAGAGCGGCTATCCTCCCAAGAGCGTGACCCGAAACGGCAGCGCCGTCACTTATTTTAAGCAAAGCGACCAAATAGAGGACTTCCTCACCCTCATCGGCGCACCGGCGGCGGCGATGCGAATCATGTCCACCAAGGTGGAAAAGGGCATCCGCAACAGTGTGAACCGCCGCTTGAACTGTGACAGCGCCAACCTGGACAAGGCGGTGGAGGCCGCCCAGAGCCAGGGGGCCGCCATCCGGCGGCTGGAGGCGTCGGGGCAGCTTGAGCGGCTGCCGGACAAGCTTCGGGAGACGGCGGCTCTGCGGCTGGAGTATCCGGAGCTGAGCCTGTCGGAGCTGGCGGAAACGTTTGACCCGCCGGTGACGAAATCCTGTCTGAACCACCGTCTCCGCAAGCTGGTGGAGCTGGCGGAGGGACTTTGAGAGAACATTTTTTGAAGAGGAGATACAACGCCATGAAAAGGCCGAAATTCTCCCTGGCTCACAAAATCGCGCTGCTGCTGATTAACGCAGGGGTGATTCTGGCGCTGCTGTGCATGTATTTCCGCAGCCGTGACCCGGGGTCGCTATGGACAGGGGCGGTCGCGCTGCTGATTCTTCCGGTGCTGGCGGGGGTGGCGATTGCCCGAAGGAGCATCGTCTGCCCCCACTGCGGCGCACAGCTGTTCCGGGGACGGTTTGCAGGCCTTTTCCTGCCGGAGCGCTGTCCCGCGTGTAAGAAAGAACTGACGAAAGAACAAGGGTAGGAGGAAAGAAACGATGCAGGATGCGAAAACCTGGGCCCAGCGGTTTCCCATGGACCGCCCGCCTTCTATGGAGGAGCTTGACCGCTATGCGGACAACCCCCTCTGGCCGGAGCTGCGGCGGTATTTGAAGGACGCCTACGGCGCGGAGCCCCGGACGGAGTACAGCCGCTGCGGTTTGGAGCCGGGGTGGAACGTGAAGTTCAGGAAGGGTAGCAAATCCCTGGCTACCGTGTACCTCCGCCCCGGTTATGTGACGGCGATGATTTCCATCGCGCCCAAGGACGAACCGGAGGCGGAAGGAGTGCTTTTGACCTGTACGGAGTACACCCGGACGCTGTACCACAACACGGCCTCCTCAAAAATGGGACGCTGGCTGATGGTGGATCTAACCTCCCCGGAGATTCTGGAGGACATCAAGTCCCTGCTGGCCCTCCGGGCAAAACCGGCAAAACAATAAGGCAAGCTATAGAAAAGGGGGAGGGGCCATGTCCTTTGTTCATCTGCATGTCCATACGGAGTACAGTCTGCTGGACGGCGCGTGCCGCATCCGGGACCTGCCGAAAATCGTAAAAGAAATGGGGCAGACCGCCTGTGCCGTCACGGACCACGGGGTCATGTACGGCGCGGTGGATTTCTACCGGGCCTGCAAGGCGGAGGGGATTAAGCCCATCATCGGCTGCGAGGTCTACGTCACGGCAGAGGGCCGCCGCCTGACCGACAAGGTCCATGAGTTCGACTCCGAGAGCCGCCATCTGGTGCTCCTCTGCGAGAACGAGGAGGGCTACCGGAACCTCTCCTATATGGTCTCCCTGGCCTGGACCGAGGGCTTTTATATCAAGCCCCGGATTGACCTGGAGCTGCTGCGGGAACACAGCCGGGGCCTGGTGGCCCTCTCCGCCTGCCTGGCGGGGGAGATTCCCCGGCGGCTGCGGAACGGGGAGTATGAGAACGCCAAGCGTTACGCCCTGGAGCTGGCGGAGATTTTTGGCCCGGACCACTTTTATCTGGAGCTTCAGGATCACGGCATCCAGGACCAGGCGGTGGTGAACCGGGGCATTCTGCGCATTCACGGGGAGACGGGGCTGCCCATGGTCTGCACCAACGACGCCCACTACCTCCGAAAGGAGGACGCGGAGGCCCACGACGTGCTCCTTTGCATCCAGACGGGAAAGATCCTGGACGACGAGAACCGGATGCGCTACGAACCCCGGAATTTCTACCTTCGCAGCGAAGCGGAGATGGCGGAGCTGTTTTCCGGTTACGATGGGGCCTTGGAGAACACGGCGAAGGTGGCGGACATGTGCAGCATGGATTTCACCTTTGGCAAATACCATCTGCCGGAGTTTCAGCTTCCCCCGGGCTACGACAGCTTTTCCTATTTAAAAAAGCTCTGTGATGAGGGCTACCGGGCCCGCTACGGGGAGGATGAGGCCCACCGGGAGCAGCTCCGGTACGAGCAGGACATGATTGAGAAAATGGGCTTTACGGACTATTTCCTCATCGTCTCCGACTTTGTCCGCTACGCCCGGAGCGTGGGGATTCCCGTGGGGCCGGGCCGGGGCAGCGCGGCGGGCTCTATGGTCAGCTACTGTCTCTATATCACGGACATCGACCCGGTGAAATACGGACTCTACTTCGAGCGCTTTTTGAACCCGGAGCGGGTGAGCATGCCGGATATCGACATGGACTTCGGCGACACCCGGCGGGGGGAGGTCATCGAGTATGTCCGCCGGAAGTACGGCGGGGACCATGTGGCCCAGATCGTCACCTTCGGCACCATGGCCGCCCGGGGCGTGGTGCGGGATGTGGGCCGGGTAATGAACCTGCCCTACGCCGAGGTGGACCAGATTGCAAAGCAGATTCCCAACTCCCCCGGGGCCCACATTACCCTGGCGGACGCCCTGCGGCTGACGAAGTCCCTCAGCGACCTCTATAACCGTGACGAGACGGTGAAGCGGCTCATTGACACCGCCCAGATGCTGGAAGGCATGCCCCGGAACGCCTCTACCCACGCCGCCGGGGTGGTGATTACCAAGCGGCCCGTGTATGAGTATGTGCCCTTGGCGAAAAACGACGACATTGTGGTCTGCCAGTACGGCATGGTAACCCTGGAGGAGCTGGGGCTTTTAAAGATGGACTTTCTGGCCCTGCGGAACCTGACGGTGCTGGAGGACGCGGTGCAGCTCCTCAAGGAGCAGCAGCCGGACTTCCGCCTGGCGGATATCCCGGAGGAGGACCCCGAGACCTATGAGATGCTGGCGGCGGGAAAGACATCCGGCGTGTTCCAGATGGAGTCCACCGGCATGACCGGGGTATGCGTGGGGCTGAAGCCCCAGAATATTGAGGACATCACCGCCATCATCGCCCTCTACCGCCCCGGACCCATGGACTCCATCCCCCGGTTCATCGCCTGTAAGCAGGACCCAAAGCTCATTAAGTACCGCCATCCCTCTTTGGAGCCCATTTTGTCCGTCACCTACGGCTGCATCGTGTATCAGGAGCAGGTCATCAAGATCTTCCAGGACCTGGCGGGCTACTCCCTGGGCCAGGCGGACATGGTGCGCCGGGCCATGAGCAAAAAAAAGGCCAAGGACATCGAAAAGGAGCGGGAGGCCTTTCTCCACGGCGACCCGGAGCGGAACATCTCCGGTTGTGTGGCGAACGGCATCCCGGAGGCCACGGCGGAGGCCATTTACCAGGAAATTTACGATTTCGCCAACTACGCCTTCAACAAAGCCCACGCGGTGAGCTACGCCGTGGTAGCCTATCAGACGGCCTACTTCAAGTGCCACTACACTCGGGAGTACATGGCGGCCCTGCTGACCTCCGTGCTGGACAACTCGGATAAGGTGGCGGGCTATATCAACGAGTGCCGGGACTGCGGCATCGCCCTGCTGCCCCCGGACATCAACCGCTCCCTGGACCGCTTCACCGTGGAGGAGGGAGGCATCCGCTTCGGGCTGGTGGCCATTAAAAACATTGGCCGGGGCTTTATCCAGGCCGTCATGAAGGAGCGGGAGGCGTCCGGCCTTTTCCGGTCCCTGCCGGACTTCTGCCGCCGCATGGCGGGCAGCGACATGAACAAGCGGGCGCTGGAAAATCTGATCCGGGCCGGGGCCTTCGACTCCACCGGGGCCCGGCGCTCCCAGCTCATCCAGATCTATGAGAAGGTGCTGGACGCCGCGGCGGCCCGCCAGAGGCAGAACCTGGAGGGACAGCTGGACTTTTTCGGCATGTCCCAAAGCCGGGGCCAGGCGGCGGAGGACGTTCATCTGCCGGATATCCCGGAGTTCACGGCCCAGGAGCGGATGACCATGGAGAAGGAAACCACCGGCCTCTATCTCTCCGGGCATCCGATGGACGCTTACCGGGATATTGTGCGGCGGCTGCGGGTCCCCCAGATTGGAAAGGTGCTGGAGGACTTCAACCAGGAGAACGGCCCCGCCCGCTTTGCCGACGGGCAGTATCTGACCCTGGCGGGGGTGGTGACCTCCAGCAAGACCAAGACCACAAAAAACAACAGCCTCATGGCTTACGTGGTGGTGGAGGACGAGACCGGGTCCATTGAGATGCTGTGCTTCAGCCGGACGCTGGACGTCTGCGGGCCCTACCTCCGGGAGAACCAGGCCGTGGTGGTGAAGGGGAAGCTGTCCGTCCGGGACGAAAAGGCCCCACAGCTCATGTGCGATTCCGCATATCCGCTGGAGACGGCGGAAGGGGGGCTCCCGGCCCGGCTTCCCGCCGCGAAAGAGGACAAGCTGGTGAAGGGGGAAACCCTGTATTTGAAATTCCCCTCCCTGGACCACCCGGCGGTCCGGCACCTGAAGCTGGTGTTCACCATGTTCCCGGGAGACGCCCAGGTGAAAATGGTTATGGCGGACACCCGGAAGGTGTACGGTACGCGGGCAATGCTCCACAGGGCCCTGATTGAAGAGGCCAAGGAAACGCTGGGAGCGGAAAATGTAGCCGTCAAATAAAAAGCGCGGGTACGGAATCTTCCGTACCCGCGTTTTCTATTCGTTTTCCGCCGTCAAGGCTTGGATGATCCGGCCATAGAGCTTTTGCGGCGCTTCCTGGAACCGTTTGGCCACCGCCTTGGCCTGAGCCTGGTCCACCATCATCAATTTGAGATCTATCACGCCGCCCTTGTCGTCGGTGAGCTGGAGGCGCACCGTATAGGTCCCGTTTGGCCTCTGCTCGACGGAGGCCTTTACCTGCCGCCGGCGGAGGAGCTTACGGTTCCACTCCTCCAGGTTTTTGTCACAGCGCTGGCGGATAGAGTAGGGGAGGCTGGACTCACAGGCGGCGCCGTTCCTACGTCCCTTGTCCGTAAGAGCGTAGAGGCCGGAGGCGGAGAGGGTCAGGTGCCCGGTGCGGACCAGGTCGGCCAGGCAATCGGAAAAGTCAAAGTAGTCAATGGCGTCGTCGCAGAGGGTCAGGTCCAGGATGGCGTCAAAGGGCGCCGGTTCCTCAATTCTGGCGGCGATGTAGAGAATCAAAAATTTAATTTCCAGTTTGTCCTGGATAAAGCCCGGCATAGCGGCGGCCTCCTCTCCGGTTTTCTCGCAAGAAGCGTGGTGTTTTTTTATTATACCCCGCCGGAGGGAAAAAGACAAGTCTGCCTGAACAGGCGGAGGTGGAAATTTGTCGAAATTTACCGGAAAGCACCTTGACGGCTCTTGCCGACATTGGTATCATAGGGACAGTTCTAAACTGGAAAGGCGGCGGCAAGATGAAAAGAAGAACGCTGGCGATCTTATTAGCGGCGTGGATGCTCTTGACCCTGGGGGGCTGCGGGGGGAAGACAGACCCGGTCCCGGAGCCTGAGCCCGCAGAGAAAACGGACCCGCTCCCAACGCCTGAACCGGAGCCGGAGCCGGAACCCGCTGTTCCGGCGGGGATGAATCCGCTGACAGGCCTGCCTATGGAGCCGGAGTATGAGAACCTGCGGCCCATTGCCATCATGCTGAACAACCTGAAGGCGGCGCAGCCCCAGCTGGGCATCTCCCAGGCGGATATTATCTACGAGGTCCCGGTGGAGGGGGGCATCACCCGGATGCTGTGCCTTTACCAAACGGTAGAGGGTGTGGATATTCTGGGAAGCGTTCGCTCCGCCCGGCCTTACTTTGTGGAGCTGGCCCTGGGACATGACGCGGTGTATGTCCACGCCGGCGGCAGCCAGGAGGCTTATTCCAATCTGCGGAGCTGGAAGGTGGACCATATGGACGGCGTCCGGGGCGGAGAGGACGCAAAGATTTTCTGGCGGGACCCGGACCGGAGAAAGAATAACGGCTATGAACACAGCCTGATTACCTCCGGGGAGAAAATTTTAGAGTACCTGGAAAAGGGCAAGATCTCCACGGAGCACGCGGACGGCTGGAATTCTATCCAGGCGTTCACGGAGGACGGAACCCCGGCGGCGGGGGAAGCGGCGGAGCATATCAAGGTCCGCTTCTCCAGCTATAAGACTGGGACATTTGACTACGACGCGGCCACAGGGAAGTATCTGGTGGGCCAGTACGGCAAGGAACATGTGGACGGCAGCACCGGGGAGCAGGTCGGCGCTGTCAATGTGCTGGTGCTGAAGACCTCCACCGCCGTCCTGGATGAAGTGGGCCGCCTCCGGGTCCAGACCACCGGCGAGGGAGAGGGGCTTTTCTTCTGCGGCGGCAAGGCGGTCCCCATTCAGTGGAGCCGGAAAGACCGGAACAGCGCGTTTGCCTACACGCTGGAGGATGGCCGCGCTCTGGCCCTGGGCCAGGGGAGCAGCTATGTCTGCATCATCAGCCCTAAGACCAGCACGGTGGAATACGAATAAGCGAAGGGACCGCCCCGTTTCCGAGGCGGTCCTTGGTTTTATTTGCGGCAGGCGCAGCAGCATTCCTCGTAGTTCTCAGGCATCCGCACCGTGTTGGGCGGGAAGAACTCGCCCACCGGGAAGGAGATGTTCCGGAAGATGCCGCAGGGGTCTTCGGTACCGCTGCCGCAGGAGCACTCCTTATCGGGCATACAATAGTCGTATACGGGGACCAGGAGCTGGGAGTCCCGCTCCAGCCGGACGATGGAGAACTGGCCCAGAGTGACGTAGATGCGGCGGCTGTCGTCGCCGCTGGAGAGCTCCCCGTCGAAGCAGCTGTTGACGAAGGAAGGCACCTCGCACAGCTCGCAGTCGCAGTCCCGCTTGCCGCAGCAGTCCATGATCCGGGCATCCAGGACGATGGGGTCCACGGCCTCGACTACGGCGATGGGGAGATTGGAACGGCTGGTGAGCTGGAGGTCCGGCTCGCCGGTGCGGAGCTCGGAGGAGAAAATTTTGGCGTTCCCCTCGCTGCCGAAGAGGATGGCCCGTTTGTCGAAGACACAAAGGCCCTCTACCGTAACAGGGGCGGGGCAGCTCAGATACGCTTGCAGGGTGACGGAGTAGAAGAAACGCATGTCGACGGTGTAGAAGCCCCGGTTGAAGCTGACGGGCTCCACGTCCACATAGACATAGAGCAGCTTGGCGCTGCCGCCCTTGACGGACAGGGCGCGGTTAATGACATCCACATATTGAAGCTTGGGATAGAAGCGCAGGTCCTCGATGCAGTCCTTGTCACGGCAAGAATCGTACACTTTCCGTGTATGAATGCAAACTGCCTCTCGGATGCCGCTGAGGTCCTCCACGGGACCGGGCATGACTTTCTCGGGCATTGCAATACCTCCTAATAAGTAGCTGGCGAAAGAACAAGGTCCTTTCAATCCAGTGTATGCGCCGCCGCCCGGGAGGTGAGGGAGGAGGCGCTATTTCAGTTCCTCCCGCAGGAGGGCGTACATGCAGTAGGACTGCACCCGCCCGTTTTTATAGACGCCCCTGCGCATAGTGCCCTCGCAGACGAAGCCCGCCTTTTCCAGCACCCGGCGGGAGCCCAGGTTTTCCGCAAAGGGCTCTGCGAAAATGCGGAGGATGTCAAAGCGGTCAAAGGCTTCCCGGCAAATCTGCCGCACCGCCTCCGTCATGATGCCCCGGCCCCAATAATCCTCTGCCAGCCAGTAACCCAGCTCAGCGGATTTTTCGTATACATCGTCCTTTCTGGAGACGCTGATACTGCCGGCGGCCCGGCCGTTGACGGCGATGGCCCGCATGAGCTGCCGGGTTTCGCCCTGAGCGATGCAGTCTTCCACAAACCACTTCGCGTCCGCCAGGGTGTAGGGGGAGGGGAAGATGTTCCGCAGATTCGCCGCAATGTTCGGGTTATCCGCCGCCTCCGCGACGGCCTCTATGTCTGCCCGCCGCCAGGGCCTCAATATAAAGGATGTCATAGTCTGCCTCCCAAGATAAAATTTGACATTTATTATATCACGGGGACGGACGGCTGTCCACCACCTTGGGGCCGGTTCAGGCCACAATTTAATGTTTCTCTTGACATGAGCGGCAAATAAACCTATAATAATGAGCGACAACTGAATAGAATGAATGTCTTCAAGGCAGGGTGAAATTCCCGATCGGCGGTAAAGTCCGCGAGCATGTAAATGCTGATTTGGTGAAAGTCCAAAACCGACAGTATAGTCTGGATTAAAGAAGGTGTATTGGATATGTCAGTATTAATCTGATACTATGCACTTTTTGCCTATCCGTCAAATGCTTTGTCGACATTTTTCAATACACCTTAAAATGGTAACACCTAAAGGCATTTCATTGCTTTTAGGTGTTAATTTTTTTAGGAGGTATTTTCATGAACAGTACAACAAAAAAGATCACAACAATCAGTATGCTCTGCGCTTTTGCCTATGCCGCCACTTTCATTGGGCGCGTTCCGCTTGTACTCTTTCTGAAGTACGACCCAAAGGACATTATCATTGCAACCAGCGGATTGATTTTTGGCCCGCTTGCCTCATGTTCCGTCGCATTTATTGTCTCTTTAGTTGAGATGTTTACGATCAGTGAAAACGGCATTTTAGGTTTCTTAATGAATGTTATTTCAAGTTGTTCCTTTGCGTGTACCGCTGCATTTGTTTACAAGAAAAAGCGCAAAATATCCGGAGCCATTGTTGGGTTATTATGCGGGTGGGGGTGTATGGTTGTAGTAATGCTGTTTTGGAATTATCTAATCACCCCTGTTTATATGGGCTATCCAAGAGAAGCCGTCGTAGAACTGCTAATCCCGGTGTTTCTGCCTTTTAACTTGATTAAAGGCGGCTTAAATGCAGCACTGACCATGATTTTATATAAACCTGTTGTTATAGCTTTAAGGCGGGCTCATTTAATCGAAGCAAATAGATTAAAACCTTAGGCCTTGTTTGAAAAATGGCAAAACGCCGTCTTTGGGCATCTTTTTCCGCCAGGACTGCGTTGATTTGACTTGAAATCCGTCAGGATTCCCGCGTCAAATCGCCTTGCCTGGCAAAAAAATCTGCCCCAATCCGGCATTCCGCCAATTTTCAAACAAGGCCTAAGCAAAATTGAATGTTAGGGAATAAAATTCTTCTGGATGTTGAGCTGCTTCTTTCGGAACGCACCTGGCTTCCGCGGCTGCTCGATCACGCATCTTTTGTTACAGTCCTTTTTTCAGGGAGTGAAAAACGCTTGGCATTCTCCGTTTGGAAAACAAAGGAAATAACATAAAGAAAAGGCTTGCAAAACTTTCAGTATCTGGTATAATAGATACATTCTGATTATACAAAAGGAAGGAAGCTCGGAATGGATTACACAATTCTCATGTTGATCGTCATGGTGGCGATCATGTATTTCCTGATGATCCGCCCGGAGAACAAGCGGAAAAAGAAAGCCCAGGAAATGCGGGACAGCCTGAAAAAAGGCGACGTGATCACCTCCATCGGCGGTATTATCGGCCGGATTGTCTCTGTCGGAAAGGACACCATCGTCATTGAAACCAGCGACGACCGGGTCCGCATGGAACTGACCAAGTGGGCCGTCAGCTCCGTGGGCGTGCAGAGCGGAGAGCAGCCCGAGGAGAAGAAGGAGGAGAAAAAGCCCGCCAAGAAGGAAGAGGAAAAGAAGGAATCCGACAGTGGAAAGAACGACTGGAACCCGGAAATCTGAATTCTCATAAATCCGGTTCCATTTTGCCTCCGCCTCATGGCATAAAACCATCCTCCCCTGGAATATGCTCCTTTTGAGAGCATGTTTCGAGGGAGGATTTCTTATGGCGAAGGGACGAAAAAAACTTGCGGTGTGGCAGGGCTTTTTGGCAGGGGGACTGCTGTCGCTGGGCGTGTATCTGCTGGGTTTGATGTTTTTGGCGCTGCTGATGGTAAAGGGTACGCTGTCGGAGGGCGGAAGCTTTCCTATGGTGGCGGCGCTGTGCATTGTGGCCGCCCTGGCCGGGGGCCTGCTGACGGTGCGCCTGACCTTGAGGAGAGCGGGAGGCGTTCTGACGGCGGTCATGTTCCTGTCCGTGCTCCTCCTGGCGGGCTTGGGTTTTTGGGAGGAGATCGCCTGGCTGGGCCAGGGAGGCGTCCTATTGCTCTGCGGCCTGGCCGGGGGACTGTTGGCCGGGGTTGCCGGGCCCAAAAACCGGCGGCGGCGGAAATGAAAAATGAGGTTCTTGTTGGATTGCACAAAAGTGCCGTTCTTTTCCAAAATATCCCTCCGGCGGCGCAGCCGGCCCGCCGCCGGAGAGGGGAGGGGAGGGGGACGCAGATATGGGATGCGCGGAGGATGCGGCCCCCTAAATATGGGCAGCGGCGCAGCCGGCCCGGCTGGCTGCGCCGCTCTGTTTGAGCGGTTTACATAATGCGGTTTACATAATATTTTGTCATAAATCCCAAAAAGATTCTTTTTTGGGGGAAACATCTTGCAGAAAGCAAAAAAATGAGCTATATTATTAATGTAAATAAATCTTATGCGGTTGCACACCTTCTTACTTGCCGTTACCGGCAGGAGGGTGTTTTCTTATCTGACTGCAAGTTATCCGACTTTTCTAAAAATGCGTATAAGCCGCCGGCCCTCCTCATAGGATGAGATGAGGTGAGGCGCTTTGAAGTGGAAAAGGCGGGAGACGGCGGAGTGGAGGCGGCAGTTGTCCCGCCTGTTGGTTCTGGCGCTGTTTTTTTTCGCCGGCATTCTTTTGGGACAGGTTTTTTCCAGTCGGGTTCCGGATACCACGGGCGATGAGCTGGCCCGCTACCTGAAGGATTTCTTGAAGGTGGGAGAGGAAGACCCGTCTCCCCGGGCGGCGCTGTCGGCGGCGGTTTTGTATTTTCGTTATCCGCTGGCGGCGTTTTTGCTGGGATTTGCGTCCATCGGTGTGCTGGCGCTTCCGTTAGTGACCGGGGCTTTCGGCGGCTTTTTGTCCTTTTCCGTCTGCTGTTTCACGGCGTCCTTTGGCCCGGACGGGGTGTTGCTGGCGCTGGCGGTGTTCGGCCTCCGGTGCGTGGTGACGCTGCCCTGCTATTTCCTGCTGGCCGTTCCGGCGCTGGAGCGCTCGGCAGCCTTAGCCTGTCTCTCTCTGGGCGGCGGGCGGAGAGCCGGTCCCGCTCTGTATGGCCGGGAGTGGTGGGGCCGCCTGGCGGTCGTCGCGGGGGTGCTGCTGGCAGGGGTCTGTGCCGACCTGATGCTGACCCCCTGGTTTTTGCGGCAGCTTTTAGAGCGGATGCTGATTGGATAGGAAACACGGTTTCTGATTGGTAAGACTGGTAAAGAGAGAAGGGATTGCTACGGACGAGATCGCGCGTTATGAGGAATATCTGGTGCGGGAGAAACACGCCTCCCAGAATACGGTGTCTTCTTATCTGCGGGACATATCCCAGTTTGCGGATTATTTGCAGGCCCGGGGCCCGGAGCTGCTGGAGGTGACCGCCGAGACGGTTCAGTCCTATATGGACTGGATGCTGAGCCGGGGTAAATCCGCCGCTTCTGTGACCCGATTTTTGGCCTCCGTCAAATCCTTCTACAATTTTCAGATATTTAGCGGCAAGGTGAAGGCGAATCCCGCCAAGGGCGTCGCCGCCGCCAAGGCGGAGCGGAAGTATCCGAAGATATTGACCTCCAAGGAGGTAGACTTGTTCCTGGAACAGCCCCAGTGCGTGGACGCCAAGGGATTTCGGGACCACGCCATGCTGGAGTTGCTGTATGCCACAGGCATCCGGGTCAGCGAGCTGATTACCCTGGACCTGGAAGACCTAAACCTGGCGGCCGGCTTTATTCACTGTTCCAGCAAGGGCAAGGAACGGATTATCCCCTTATACCGCACGGCGGTGAAGGCCCTTCAGGACTATGCTTGGAAGATTCGGCCCCAGCTGATCTCCGATGAGGAAGAGACCGCCCTCTTTGTCAATATGAACGGGGAGAGGATGAGCCGTCAGGGCTTTTGGAAGATCATCAAGTATTACCAGGAAAAGGCGGGGATTGAGAAGGAGATCACGCCTCACACCTTGCGGCATTCCTTTGCGGTCCATCTGTTGGAAAACGGTGCGGACCTGCGGTCTATCCAGGAGATGCTGGGTCATGCGGATATCTCTTCTACGCAGATTTACACGCACGTCGTGAAGGGGAACTTGAAGGACGTTTATCAGAAAGCCCACCCGAGGGCCTGATGGGTACATAAAAACCGTCCCCGCAATGTAACCGTTTGAAATGTATGAAGGTACGGCAATCAAGGTGCTGTACCTTCGTTTTCTATGCCGGAACCGGAGGAAAGGCCCCCTTTCCTTCGCCGATGCACGCCGCGCCTAGGAGCATGGGGTTGGAAAAATCCAGCCCATGCCTTTTCCCTAGGCCCGCAAATCAACCGTTTTTTCTGTTGCGCATTCCAGTCAAATTTGCTATACTAACTAAGAATGCAAGCCGAAAGGGGCGGAGTATGCGGATATTAGGCATCGATCCCGGCTTTGCCACCATTGGCTTTGGACTGGTGGAGGCGGAACGGGGGCAGGCGCGGATGATAACCTATGGGGCCATTACCACCCCGGCGGGGCTGCCCCTGAGCCGGAGGCTTTACCAAATCGGCACCGACATGGAGGAGCTCATCAGCCGGTTAAAACCGGAGGTTATCTCCATTGAAGAGCTGTTTTTCAATACCAACATTACCACTGGCATCGCCGTGGCCCACGGCAGGGGGGTGCTGCTCTATGCCGCCGAAAAGTGCGGCGTGCCCCTGTACGAATACACCCCTTCCCAGGTAAAGCTGGCGGTGACGGGCTACGGCAAGGCGGAGAAACGGCAGGTGATGGACATGACCCGGCGCCTCTTGAAGCTGGAAAAGGTCCCCCGGCCCGACGACGCCGCCGACGCCCTGGCGCTGGCCTTATGCCACGCCCGGAGCTTTACCTCCCGGCTGCCTCGGAATGAGGGCGCGCCGGAGACGGTCTGACGAAGATAAAACGGAGGCGCTATGTTTTATTATCTGGACGGCACGGTAGCGGAGATTCTGCCCTATCTGGCGGTTATTGACTGCGGAGGCGTGGGCTATGCCTGCAAAACCACCAACAACACCCTAGCCGCGCTGAAAAAGGGCCAGCGGAAAAGGCTCTACACCTATCTGAACGTGGCGGAAAACATTTTCGAGCTGTACGGCTTTGCCACCCAAAGCGAATTGAAAAGCTTTCAACTGCTCATTGGCGTCTCCGGCGTAGGGCCTAAGGCAGCGCTGGCCGTCTTGTCCGCCGGCACGCCGGAGACATTGGCTATGGCCATCGTCACGGGAGATGAAAAGGCCCTGACCGCCGCGCAGGGGATAGGGAAGAAGATTGCCCAGCGCATTATTTTGGAATTAAAGGACAAGATGGCCAAGGAGTCCGCCGGGGGACTGGATTTTTCCGGCGGCAAGGGTGCGCCCGCTCCGGCGGTGTTTGGGAACAAGGCGGCGGAAGCCGCCCAGGCCCTGGCGGTGCTGGGCTACTCCAGCCAGGAGGTCTCCGTGGCCTTGAAGGGCCTGGATCTGGATTTGCCGCTGGAGGAGATTGTCCGGCAGGGGCTGAAGCGCATGGCTAAGCTCTAAACAGAAGAGATCGCAGTAACTGTATAGCAAATATCCTTTACAATATATTTTACGCTTTTTCGGCAAGGTTTTGCTTTTTAGCCCCCTAAATTTCCGGAAAGCTAAAACGCTTTACACGGCTTCTGCGGAACTATGCCGTAAGGAAGGTGCGTTTTTATGGCGAAATACGAGTACCGCTTCCATGGAAACTTTGACACGGCGCTGGACCGGCTCCACCAAGGCATCCTCAGCGGCAGCGTCACCGCCAGCTTTGAGGACGGCAGCGACTATTCTGCCGGAGGCGTCCGCTGCGCCGTGCGGGTCTATGAGCGCTACAGTCTTGCCGGGGGAAACCGGCTCAGCCTGACGCTGACGCTTCTGGGGCAGGGGGAGGAGCTGTTTCTCTCCGCCATTGCCGCCGGAGGCAGCCAGGGGATGTTTCTTAAGCTCAACACCTTTGGGGAGGAGTCCTTCCTGGAGAAGGTGCGGGAGCTGGCCGAGCGGCTGTGACCGTTTCAAGTGGAGGGAGGCGCCTGCGGTGATTTTATCCAGGCTGGTTGCTATTGGATTTTTGGGGAGCATTTTCGCGATGTTCCGTTTTGCCAAATACTGCCGTCTGCTGAACGGTCATGACCTGGAGCAGGAGGAGGCGGAGCGGTATCAGGCCAGGGCCCAGCGGTGGCTGGCGGCCGCGGGCACCCTGCTGGGTACGGCGGTGCTTTCCATCATCGCCGGCGGCATCTTTCAGTGAAATTTCCCGGGAAAAGGACGTGAGCGTTTGAGCATCGACTTTGGAAGCGATATTTACGAAGAGCCTATTGTGGCGAAAACCTTCCTCCAAGAGGACGCCCAGGAGAGCTCCCTGCGGCCCAAAAGCCTCCGGGATTACATCGGTCAGGAGAAGGCCAAGGAAAACCTGTCCATCTTCATCGAGGCCGCCCGGAAGCGGGAGGAGTCCCTGGACCACGTCCTGCTCCACGGCCCCCCGGGCCTGGGCAAGACCACCTTGGCGGGCATCATCGCCCAAGAGATGGGGGTCAACATCCGCATCACCTCCGGCCCCGCCATTGAGAAGCCGGGGGATTTGGCGGCGCTGCTGACCAACCTGAATGAGGGAGATCTCCTCTTTGTGGATGAAATTCACCGGCTGAACCGCTCTGTGGAGGAAATTTTGTACCCGGCCATGGAGGATTACGTGCTGGACATCATCGTGGGGAAAGGCCCGTCCGCCAACTCCATCCGGCTGGATCTGCCCAGGTTTACCCTTGTCGGAGCCACGACCCGGGCGGGCCAGCTTTCCGCGCCCCTGCGGGACCGCTTCGGCGTGACTCTGCGGCTGGAACTCTACACGCCGGAGGAGCTTGCGAAAATCGTTACCCGGTCCGCCGGAATTCTGAACGTGGACATTGTGCCGGAAGGAGCCTATGAAATTGCCCGGCGCTCCCGAGGCACGCCCCGAATCGCCAACCGGATGCTCCGCCGGGTGCGGGATTTCGCCCAGGTCCGGGCGGATGGCGTTATCACAAAAGACGTGGCGGACAAGGCCCTTTGTGCCCTGGAAATTGACTATCTGGGCTTGGACCCGGTGGACCGGAGGATGATGGAGGCCATCATCGACAACTACGGAGGCGGGCCTGTGGGCCTGGATACCCTGGCCGCCACCATTGGGGAGGAATCCGTCACGTTGGAGGATGTCTATGAGCCTTATCTGATGCAGCTGGGCTTTTTGACACGGACCCCCCGGGGGCGCTGCGTGACGCAGAAGGCCTATCAGCACCTGCATAAGCCCATTCCCGGCGGCGCGGCCCCGGAGGACGTGATGGAGCAGCTGCGGTTGTGAGCGGCGTGTATCTGGCCTCTGTCCGCCTCCGCCGGGAGCTGCCTGGGGAAAGCTGGCTCCGGCTTCTGGGGCCGGTAAATTACTTAATAGAGGGCGGCGTCCTGAACTTCGACCGGCCCGTCACCTTCCTGGTGGGGGAGAACGGGACGGGGAAATCCACCCTGCTGGAGGGAATCGCCGTGGCCTGCGGCTTCAACCCGGAGGGCGGCACCCGGAATTTCAATTTCTCCACCCGGGCCACCCACTCCGTGCTGGGAGAGTATCTGACTCCCGCCCGGAAACGGTATCCCAGGGATGGCTTCTTCCTCCGGGCGGAGAGCTTTTACAATGTGGCGACCAACATTGACGAAATGGATGAGGAGCCCTCCTTTTCCCCGAGGCTGATTGACAGCTACGGCGGCGTATCCCTCCACAGCCAGTCCCACGGGGAGAGCTTCCTGGCCCTGGTTCAGAACCGTTTCGGCGGGGAAGGGCTGTACCTGCTGGACGAGCCGGAGGCGGCCCTGTCGCCCTCGCGCCTCCTGACGCTGATGGGGGAGATGGACCAGCTGGTGAAGGCGGATTCCCAGTTCATCGTGGCGACCCATTCGCCGATTTTGATGGCGTTTCCCGGGGCCAGAATTTACGAGCTGAGCGAAGAGGGCATCCGTGCGGTGGAGTACCGGGAGACAGAGCACTACCAATTGACAAAGCGCTTCCTGGACGATCCGGAGCGGATGTTGCGGTATCTTCTGGAGGAGGAAATATGACGGAGTTTTTGTTCTGGCTGTTCATGCTGGCAACCGCCCTGCTGATTCCCGGGAGCATGCTTCTCCTGGGACGGAGCTTTGCGAAAAAACCGCCGGGGGAGATCAACGGCGGCTATGGCTACCGTACGGCCCGCTCCATGCGGAACCGGCAGACCTGGGAGTTCGCCCATGCCTACAGCGGGCGCTTCTGGGTCCGGGCAGGGCGGCCCACGCTGGCGGTTTCCCTGGTGTGGATGGCGCTGCTGTTTGGGCGGGACATTGGCACGGTGGGGAAGCTTGGCACAATTTTATCTGGAATACAACTGATCCCGTTCCTGGCGGTGATCCCCGCCACAGAGCGGGCGCTGAGGCGGGAATTTGACAATTTTGGAAGAAAGAGGTAACGAATCTATGGGCAAGCTATTTGGCACCGACGGCATCCGGGGCATCGTGGGGGAGAACCTGACGGCGGACCTGGCCTTCCGGGTGGGGCAGGCCGTGGGCACGGTTTTGATGGAGGAAAAGGGGGGGCAGCGCCCCACGGTGGTCCTGGGCAAGGACACCCGCATCTCCTCCGATTTGCTGGAGGCGGCGCTGATTGCGGGGCTGTGCTCCGTGGGTAGCGACGTAAAACCCGTGGGGGATATTCCTACGCCCGCCGTGGCCTACCTCACCCGGCAGGAAAAGGCGGACGCGGGCATCGTGGTTTCCGCCTCCCACAACCCCTATGAGCACAACGGCATCAAGGTTTTCAACAGCCAGGGCTACAAGCTCTCCGACGCGCTGGAGGAGCGGGTGGAGGAAAAAATCCTTTCTAAAGAACCCATGGCTCTCAAGACCAGGGGGGAACTGGGCCGCCGCCATCACGGCATGAAGCAGCTCAAGCGGGATTACATCGACTTCGTGGCCTCCACCATTGACTCGGATTTGGCGGGGCTGCGCATCCTGGTGGACTGCGCCAACGGCGCCGCCAGCGCCACGGCCCCGGAGCTGTTCGGACGGTTCAAGGCCCACACCGTCTTCCTCCACCGGACCCCCGACGGCGTGAACATCAACGACCGCTGCGGTTCTACCCACCTGGAGGACCTGGCGGCCCAGGTGGTAAAGGAGGGCTATGACATCGGCGTGGCCTTCGACGGCGACGCGGACCGCTGTTTGCTGGTGGATGAAACCGGCGGCGTGATAGACGGCGATAAGGTCATGGCCGTCTGCGCCCTGGACATGAAGCGCCGGGGCGCCCTCCGGGGAAACGCCATCGTGGCTACGGTGATGAGCAACCTGGGCCTCCACGAGTTCTGCCGCAATCATGGAATCGACCTGGCCTGTACCGCCGTGGGAGACCGGAATGTACTGGAGGAAATGCTCCGCCGGGATTTCCGCATCGGCGGCGAGCAGTCCGGGCACACCATCTTTACCGCCTTGGAGACCACCGGAGACGGGCAGGTGACGGCCCTTCAGTTCCTCCAGGTCCTGGCCCGGGCGGGGAAGAAGGCGTCGGAGCTGGCCTCCGTCTGCGCCGCCTATCCCCAGGTGCTTATCAACGTGGAAGTGCCCCACAGCGGCGGCGTGAAGGAGAAGATCATGGCCTCCCAAGAATTGGCGGAGGCGGTCGAAAAACAGGAGGCCGCCCTGAACGGGGAGGGCCGGGTGCTGGTCCGCGCCTCGGGGACAGAGGCCCTGATTCGGGTAATGGTAGAGGCAAAGACGACCGAAATTGCGCATAATACGGCCGATTTTCTGGTTAGCCTTATAAAATCACTAAAATTTTAGGGAAATCTCGCGTTTATTTTGATAATTTGCTTGACATTTTCCTTGGCAGATGGGTATAATACAACATGCACAATACTTATGAGAACGACATGCCGGAGATGGGGATGCAGAGCGATGAGGAATTGTGCCTCCTAGCCGCGTCGGGAAACCGCCTGGCGGAGGAAGCCCTCGTTACCCGGTATAACCGCCTGGTCCGCACCTGCGCCCGCCCCTTCTTCCTGGCGGGCGGCGACAGCGAAGATCTTACGCAGGAAGGTATGGTGGGTCTCATCACGGCCGTCCGGGAATACGACGCCGGGAAAGAGGCGTCCTTTCGTACCTTCGCTGAAATCTGCATCCGCAGCCGACTCTACTCTGTGCTCCGCGCCTCGGCGCGGGATAAGCAGCAGCCGCTCAATCAATCGCTATCCCTAGACGACTCCCATTTTGACAGCAATCCCCTCACCTCTGGGACCAATAATTTGGCGCAGCGTAATCCCGAAGATTTCCTGATCGACAGGGAACACACGGCAGCCCTCTTATCCGGTGTCCGGAAACAGTTGTCCGAGTTTGAAGCAAAGATTTTGGGGTTCTATCTGGACGGTCTTTCTTGCAGGGAAATTGCAAAAGCGGTGAACAAACCCCCGAAATCCGTGGACAACGCCGTGCAGCGCATTCGACGCAAGGTGGCGCGGCAATTACTTTCCGGCGATCTCAGCAAACGCTGAACGCAATATAATTTTCTTTTCAAAGAGAGGGTAAAATCATGTACGAAGACAAGACCTTAGTATGCAAAGAGTGTGGTCAGGAGTTCGTGTTCACCGCCGGTGAGCAGGAGTTCTATGCCGAGCGCGGCTTCCAGAACGAGCCCCAGCGCTGCAAGGCCTGCCGCGACGCCCGCAAGAACGCCGCCCGCGGTCCCCGGGAGTATTTCACCGCTGTCTGCGCCGCCTGCGGCGGCGAGGCCCGCGTGCCCTTCGAGCCCCGCT
Source organism: uncultured Oscillibacter sp. (assembly GCF_950073225.1). NCBI lineage: Bacteria > Bacillati > Bacillota > Clostridia > Eubacteriales > Oscillospiraceae > Oscillibacter > uncultured Oscillibacter sp. Next base: position 152,532 of record NZ_CATMPS010000002.1, on the reverse strand, counting down.
CTGACCGTCCGGTCTATTGCAGCGAGTGCTTTGCCAAGATGCGCGAGGAGCAGCGCTAATCGGTTTTTCCGGTTTTCGTCTCTTGTGCCAATTCGCTGAAAACGTCCCCACGCGAAAGCGTGGGGACGTTTTTTGGGCACGGAGGGTCAAAGGTCTGTCTCAAAGACTAAATCCATATCCTTTATCTTTCCGTAATCGCTGATATTCGTCGGAATATACCCAACATAGCGGCAGCCCTTGGCCGCGTATTCGTCAATGATATCCCGGTGCTCCTCTGATTTTGCTCCGCAAAACTTGCCAATATGAACGTTTACATATACATATTTTTTCACAGCTGCGCCTCCCATTTCATATAAGAGCAGCACCTAAAAATCATGAGAAACGTTCTGCGGTCCAGGAATCGCAGGGGCGCGTTGCCGTTCTTGACGGGCGTCAGCCCGCCTGTGTCCTCCGCCCTGCCCTCGATTCCTTTTTTCTCATTATTTCTGGAAACTACCCTAGTTTTATTATACCACAAGCGGATATGAAAGGCAACTATAGGCAAAATCTGCCATTTGCAAATCACCTCTGGATTTATGCGGTGTTCCATGGTTTTCCTTGAAAGAGTCGGAGAGCTATCGGGAGGAAAGAAAAGCATAAGGGCCGCTTTCGGCTTTTGTCGGATTTTCTATTGAATTCGGGCAAATAATAGAGTATAATAGCGGAACGATGGCTGTCTGCGGAAATTTGTTCCAAGGAACCGGACAGCCGAACGCTGAAACCTATTTCAACACGGAGGAATCCAGAAATGATCGAGATTACAAAAGACACCATCATCGGCGATATCCTGGACATCGCCCCCCACACCGCGCCTATCTTCCTGTCCATCGGCATGCACTGCCTGGGCTGCCCCTCCTCCCGGGGAGAGACCGTGGAAGAGGCCTGCATGGTTCACGGCATCGACGTGGAAAAGCTGCTGGCCCTGGTGAACGAAGAGGCCAACAAAAAGCCGGAGTGACGCCGTCTTGCGGGACTTGGAACTGACGCCCCGCCTCCGGCGGCTGGCGGACTGGGTGCCTCCCGGCGCGCGGCTGGCCGATATTGGCACGGATCATGGATATCTGCCCGTGTGGCTCCGGCTCCACGGGCGCGTGGCCTCCGCCATTGCCTGTGATCTGCGGGAAGGGCCTTTGGCCCGTGCCAGGGAGACCGGGAGGACCTGGGGAGCGGACGGCATTGACTACCGGCTCGGGAACGGCCTGGCGGTGGTCTCTCCGGACGAGGCGGATGCCGTCGTCATTGCCGGGATGGGGGGCGAGAACATCGCCGCCATTCTGGCCCGGGCTCCCTGGACCGCCGGGGGGAAGCACACGCTGCTGCTCCAACCCCAGACCCGGGCGGAAGTTCTGCGGGCGTTCCTTGCGGAGAACGGCTATGCCATCCGCCGGGAGGCCCTGGTGGAGGACCGGGGCGTCCTTTACCCGGTGATGGAGGCCGGGGGAGGGGAGATGTCCCTGACTCTGGGGCAGCTTCACGGCGGGGCGGCCCTGCTCCACGACCCGCTGGGGGAGCGGTACATCATCCAGAAAATCATCCGCCTGCAAACAGCGGTGGCGGGAATCAACCGCTCCGGCAAAGGGCTGGAAAAAGCGGACAGACTGCGGGAAATCATCACCGCGCTGCTGTCCATGAGAGAGGAGTGGCGGCGTGCCAACGGTTCGTGAAATTGAGGCGGCTCTTTTTGAACTGGCGCCCCGGGAGGGGACGATGGAGTGGGATAACGTGGGGCATCTGCTGGGGGATCCCCGGCAGAATGTCAACCGCTGCATGGTGGCGCTGGACATCACCCACGCGGTGGCGGAGGAGGCCATCGCGGCGGGCTGTCAGTTGATCGTTTCCCACCATCCCATTATGAACTGCAAATGGTCCCAGGTACAGACGGTACGGGACGATACCTTCCAAGGCAGTTTGTTGACGCGGCTGCTGCGGGCCAATGTGTCCGCCATCTGCATGCACACGAATCTGGACATTGCGGAAGGCGGCGTCAATGATGTGTTGGCCCAGGTTCTCGGCCTCCAGAAGCTGGAGCGCTTCACCAGCGAGGGGGTGTGCCGCTGCGGCTGGCGGGCGGAGCCCATGGCGCTGCCGGAGTTTGTCCGCTTTGTCTCTAAGACCCTAGGCTGCAACGGCGTGCGTTACGCTGACGCCGGGAAGCCCGTTCACCGGGTGGCCGTGGGCGGCGGAGCCTGCGGGGAGTTTGAGGACGCCGCCATTGCCGCCGGATGCGACACCTTTGTTACCTCTGATTTGAGCTATCACCAGTTCGTGGACGCTAAGGTTAAGGGCATCAACCTCGTCGACGCGGGACACTTCCCAACAGAAGACCCGGTCTGTGAGAAGGTGATTGCCTTTTTGGCCGGACGGTTCCCAGATCTGCAAATTCAAAAATCCGCTTCCCATAAGGAAGCGATTCAGTACTATGTGGAAGGAGAATAAACGCCATGTCAGGACATTCCAAGTGGCATAATATCCAGAAAACCAAGGGCGCGGCGGACGCCAAGCGCTCCGCCGCCTTCACCAAGATCGCCCGTGAAATCATCGTCGCCGTCAAGGAGGGCGGCTCCGGGGACCCCAATAATAACTCCCGCCTGGCCACGGTCATTGCCAAAGCAAAAGCAGTCAACATGCCCAACGACAACATCAAACGGACCATCGACAAAGCCCTGGGAGCGGGGAATACCGACAGCTATGAGGCCGTCACCTATGAGGGCTACGGTCCCGGCGGTGTGGCCGTCATCGTAGAGGCCCTGACCGACAACCGCCAGCGCACCGCGCCGGAGGTCCGCCATGCCTTTGATAAGTGCAACGGCAACCTGGGAGCCATCGGCTGCGTGTCCTGGTCCTTCGACAAAAAGGGCGTCATTGTCATTGACAATGAGGAAGGGGAGCTGGACGAGGAAACCGTCATGATGGACGCGCTGGACGCCGGCGCGGCGGACTTCGAGGCGGACGGCCCGGCGCTGGAAATCACCTGTGATCCCGATGCGTTCAACGATGTGGTAAAAGCCTTGGAAGAGAAGGGATATAGCTTCGTCAGCGCAGAGGTGGAAATGGTTCCCCAGAACTACATCACACTCAGTGGTGAAGGCGACGTGAAAAACATGCAAAAGCTCATCGACATGCTGGAAGATAGCGACGATGTGCAGAATGTGTGGCACAACTGGGACAACGACTAACGATAAGGCGCGGGACAGGCCGGAGAGAGCCTGTCCCACTTTAAGGCTCCAATATTAAACAAAAAATTTGTTTTGCTTAAATTATGCAATCTAGAAGGGGCCGCCGTCCACAGGGACAGCGGTCCTTTTTCATCCTTTCCTGCGCCGGTAGAGGAGGGCGGCACAAATTCCTACTAGAAGAGCGGCTAGGGATGCCGCGACTGCGAGCAGGGCGCCTACACTGAGGGAAGCGGGCCCTTCTCCCGGAAATTCTCCGCCGGAGAAGCCGCCTCCGGGCGGCCCCGGCGAACCTTGCCGGAGGATTTCTACGGATTGGGCTTCCATTGCCGGTATGGCTGGGGGTTCCTGCGATTGGCCGGGAGGCCCTTCCGCAGAAGGCTGTTCGTCCGGTTGTTCCGAACTGCCGCCGGGAGGGGAGGGGCGTTCCCCTCCGCCAAAGCCGCCCCGGTCCATGGTGCCCATATCAGAGAGCGTGATAGAGGACGCGTCTACCAGGGCGGAAGCGTCCGCCGCCTGGCCGTCCTCCGTGGAGGGGATGGTTCCCGCCAGTTGTCCAGCAATGCTCTCTGCCCGGAGGCGGCAGAAAGTGCGGAGGGTTTCCACGCCGGCTTCAAACTCCTCATAGGTATAAAACCGGGTGGGGTCTTTTTCCACGTAGGGTGCAATCAGCTCCACCGCGGTATCGATCAATCCGGCGGTATCCACAGTCTCTAGAAATTCTTGAAAGTATTGGTGGTACAGCGCGGTATACTCCTGACTATCAAAAATCCAATCGACCATGGGACGGCTGTCGCCGCCGGATACAGGCGTGTCAATGGGTGCGTTAACCTCGCTGCCTGCGTCTCCGCCCTGGAAGGTGCCGTAGGCCAGGTTATAGTCCCAGGGAATCATAGAGAGACGGCCCTCTTCTTCGTAAAGATAGTAATTGTGAACCATAGATCCGGTGTAGCTGTCGCCGTTGCGGACAAAATTGTGGACCACAAAATAGCGGAGGACCTTGTCGATATCCAGAACGCCCTCCAGACTCTCTCCCTCGCTGAGGGCTTTCAAGGAGGCGATCAGCCGGGCCTGATCCGCCTTGGTGATGTCCGTTTTGGCGTTTTGGAAGATGTTGGAGTAGCTGTCCGGGTCGTCGTCAATGTACCGGAGCTTTACGTCGTCGCTGCCCATGCCGCCGCCGGGACCACCGCCGCGATGGCGTTCGCTTTCGGAAGTATTCTGCGTGCTATCGAATGGCTGAGCCTCGGGCGGAGAGGGGAAGGAACCGTTTTCGCTAAAGTCCATAACATTCTTCATATCAAATTCCCGGCCATTTCCCCGCCCTCCGCCAAAGCTCATGCTGTCCGGCTTGTAAAGCTCGCCGGAGTCATTGCCGTAATTTCGCCGGAGGAAGCCGTCCTCCACGCCCTCCACTGCCAGGTACAGCCCCCAATCCTGGCCGTTCACCGTGATGTAGACATAGCTGCAAAGGGGCGCGTCCACACCAAAGGCTCCCATCATTTGATAGGTAAGGTAGTCCTTCATATAGGTGGTGTCCTGAATGATGTTGTTCAGGCTCAGCTTATCCAGGCCGTAATAGGTCCTGCCGCTGTCGTAGTGGTCGAACTCCAGCTTGAAGCTGTAGCGGTCGCTGTCCATGGAGGAAACCATGGTGAGAGAGGTGTTTCCCTTGGCCCGGATGGCGGTGTTTTGATAGGCTTCGCCGTCGATGACGACCGCGCACTGGGCGTATTCCTCGTTCTCACAGGTCTCCAGGAACCCGTCCCAGTCATCCATAACGATGTCGATGGTGTGGACTTGCTCCGTATCGAAAAGCCGGGTCTCATAGCCCATGACCGACGCGGCGGGCCGGATGCCCAGGGCTTCGCCGTTCATGAACCCGAATGTAAGCAGCAGGCAGAGGACCAGGGCGGCGGCACAGAGTTTGTCTACGTATTTGTGGGTTGACATGGAGGACCTCCTTTAACCCATGTAATCTCCGTTGTAGCTTACCAGCACCGCGCTGCGGACGCCGGGGAGGTCCGCCAGGGCGTTGATAAAGCCGGTGTTGCCGTCCTTCAGGCGGATCTCCAAATTCAGCTCCACCGCGTCCTTCTGAACCGTCTTGCTTTTTACCACACAGCGGCGGGTGTTCTGCCGGAGGAAGTCCGCCGCCCGGGTTTCACTCTCCAGCCCGTCGCACTGAAGCACGGCGATGTAGGGATCACAGCGGGATTTCCGGTTGACGAATACCAGCAGCATGAACCCAATGACCATACTGCCGAAGACCGCCAGCGGAATCAGCCCCGCCGCCAGAACGATGCCCACGGCAATGGACCAGAAGAGGAAGGCAATATCCAGAGGTTCTTTGATGGCGGTGCGGAAGCGGACGATGGACAGCGCGCCCACCATGCCCAGGGACAGCACCACATTGCTGGTAACCGCCAGGATAACCATGGTGGTAATCATGGTCAGGGCCACCAGGGTCACGCCGAAGCCGGAGGAATACATGACCCCGGTGAAGGTCTTCTTGTAAACCAGGAAGATGAACAGGCCCAGGCCGAAAGCCAGGACCAGAGCCAGGCTCATGTCCAGGAGACTGACGCTGGTGACGTTCTCCAGAAAGCTGGATTTAAAGATGTCCTGAAAAGTCATAATGAATCGTTCCTTTCTTGATTATCCGTAAACGCGGCAGACCGCGTATTTGGAAAAGGCGCAGGTGTGCCGTCCGGGAAGCTGCACCGCTTCCCGAATGATATCCGGGAGGAATTCGTCCCATTTTACTTCCAAAATGGAAGGGGCATCCCCGGCGGGGACGGTGACGGCGGCGGGATTCAGGAAGTCCGTGGACCCCAGTCCGGTGCGGATGTTGTAATCCAGGGTGACCCGCACGTTCCCGGCGGGGAAGACAAAAGCGTCCCGGGTGTAGTCCACAATCGTTTTGGGCCGGAGGCCGTTGGATTTCATTTTCCAATAGAGCTCTTGAATCAGCGGCCTTCCGCCGCCGGGCATCCAGTCCAGGTCTCCCTCCAGTAGGGACCGGACCTCCTGGGCGCTTAGAAGGACGGAGCGCTTGCCGCACAGGCCGTCCCATTTGCTCTTTTTCTCCAGGCAGATGTAAGAGGCGTCGCCGCTGTAATACCGTATTCGGAATTTCTCCCGCCGGGACACGCCGTCGATTTTCTCCCGCAGGGCCGTGTCCTTGGGGTCGTCGAAATACAGGCTCCGTATCTCGTAGCGGCCGTTCTGCCCGTGGCTGTCCCGCCGGGCCACGGCGGAAAGGCGGGAGGCAAGGATCAGGCGGTCGGCGGCGGTGATCTCGTGCTTCCACTCGTGCCGAGGTTTCATGCTGGAACTCCTTTCGTTCAACAGGATGGGGGCATCATACAGCGGCTTTCTTAGTTCAACCTTAAAAATGGAAATATGGGAAAAATTTTTTCTGGGGCCTGAACCGCTTGAAACAGGCGGAATTTGCCGGATTCTACCGCTGGTCGGTTGCTTTTTTTCCGGGGTTGGGTGTAGACTGACAGGGAGGTGAAGCACATGAACAAACAGCAATTCGGAAATTTTATCGCGGAGAACCGGAAAGCCGCCGGGCTGACGCAAAAGGAATTGGCGGCCCGGGTCCATGTGACGGACAAGGCGGTGAGCAAGTGGGAACGGGCCCTGAGCTACCCGGACGTGACGCTGCTGGAGCCCCTGGCGGAGGCCCTGGGCCTGGGAGTGGAGGAGCTGATGGCCTGCCGGAGAATTGAGGTACGAAAGGACGAGGAGGAAGAAGCTTTGGAGAACATCAGAGAGGAACGGCCCGTACAGAATTTGATGGAGATTTCCCGGGAAAATCTGAAGTCGGAGCGGCGGAAGCACGTCTGGCAGACGGCCCTGGCGCTGGCGCTGATGCTGGCGGCGACTCTGGGGACCATTTGGTATTGCAGTACATACGTCCGTGAGCAGCTGGACAACACTATCGTGCTAAAGGAAACCGTGGGAAATGAGAACTACCTCTATGTGGAAAACCAGGGCCACTTGCTCCGCCTGAAGTGCGGGGCGGATGTGGACTTCGACAGCATTACATTGGAAAGTGAGCATGGTGATGAGCGGTCCTATCGTATGGACTGCCGTTGGAACCGGCGGACCTATGAGGGAAGCGTTTCCTCCTGTGAGGCAACAGGAAGCATTATTCTGGGCGGGATGATGGATGTGCAATTTGAAGTGGAGAGAGACCGGCTGTTCTGGTATGACGAGGTCAACTACACCAGCGAAGACTACTACCCGGACCCCTATAGTGAACCTAGAGGATTGCTTTATCTCTGTAACTTCCGCTTCTGGACCGGAAAATGGGACATGGAGACCGGCGAGTGGAAAGACCGGGAAACCGTTCTGCTGGTGGAAGACTGCCTGAACGCCGTAGTGGACGACATCGATGGGGACGGGCACAACGAGGTGGTGGTCCGCACCCGCTGGCCGGAGAAGCCCTACATGGTCTACGACTGGTGCAGCGACAATCAAGTCAAGGAAATAGACCAGTTTTGGCTGGACAGCGTCTCCCCGGAATTGCAGGAACGGCTATTGACCATACCGGAAGAGTCTGCCCGTGCTCAAGCGAGGCTGGGCAGCCACCCGCCCGTCATCGGAGAGACCCTATAATAAAGAGGACCGTCCGCAGATCATGCGGACGGTCCTCATATATTGCGAGCAAAACTGTAAGCCGGGTTCTGTATTTGACAGCCATCTATCTAGGCGCGCTGTTGCCAGCGCGCTCCAGCCACCCCGGGAGCGGCCGGGCCAGCCTTTCGGGGACGAACCCCGACGCTCCCATACCGGTGTTGCTCCGGATAGAGTTTACAGCATCGGACTGTTCCCAGCCGATGGGTGCGCTCTTACCGCACCTTTCCACCCTTACTGGAACGGAAAACCGAACCAGCGGTATATCTCTGTTGCACTTTTCCTGAAGTCGCCTTCGGCGGGCGTTACCCGTTATCCTTGCCCTGTGGAGCCCGGACTTTCCTCATGGACGGCCTTTCGGCCTGCCCACGCGGCTGTCTGTTTTCCTCGCGATGCACATTATACAGGCAAAGGACCAGCTTGTCAACCCGTCTCCCGGAGCCAGCGGGACAGTTCGTCCAGCTCCGGCGGCGTATGGAACCAGTGCTCCGCACCCTCCGCGATCCGCAGACGGCAGGAAAAACGCTCCGCGAAGGCGGAGACGGTTTCCTCCGCCACAAGGGTGTCCCCGGAGCCCCGGAGGATGTCGGTGGGGAAAGGCCAGCGGTCAATGGGATGGCGGCGGATATAACCGTAATCGTCCCAGCAGAGGGTCTGGCCCATGGGGGTGGGAATTTCTCCCTCCGCCTCCAGGCGTGTCTCGGAAATCTGGAACCAGCCCATCATGTCCCGGGTCAGGCGCTCCATGTCCACCACCGGGGAGAGAAACCAGGCGTGGCATATGTTTCGTTCCCGGCAGGCCAGAAGGCTGAAATAGGCCCCCATGCTGACGGCGAAAAGGCCGACGCTGGCCCAGCGGCTTTCGGCGTAGTCCAGGACAGCGGACAGATCCCGGACGCAAACAGGAGGCTTACAGCGAATGGGGCCGTCTTTTCGGTCTCCGTGCTCCGGCAGGTCAAAGCTCAGAATCTGGCAATGCGGGAACGCCTCTGCCAGGAGGCGGAAGGGGACGTCCGTTTTGCTGGACTGGGCCCCGTGGACGGCCACGATCACACGCTCCGATGGGAAGCCCCAGAGCGCGGCGGGAATGGTTTTGATTTGAAAAAACTGCGGTTCCATCATGGATCTCCTTTCTTTTCCTGCCTGACAGAATATCACAATTTTCCTCCGCAGACAAGTCTTGCCGGAACGGCGTTCCCGTGGTAAAATAGAGACGCGATTTTGGAAAACCCCCGCCGGAGGGCGGGAAGGATAAGGAGCGATTTTGGTGAAATTTGAGGAATATCTGTCCTCTTTGCGGAACAAAACCGTGGCCGTCATCGGCATCGGCGTATCCAACCGGCCCTTGATCGAGCTGCTGCTCTCCCGGGGCGTGGCGGTGACCGCCTGTGATAAAAAAGACCGGGCCACCCTAGGCGCTCCGGCGGAGGAGCTGGTGGGAAAGGGCTGCCGCCTCCGGCTGGGGCCGGACTACCTGAAAGACCTGACGGAGGACGTTATCTTCCGCACGCCGGGAATGCGGCCGGATCTGCCGGAGCTCAACGCCGCCGTGGAGCGGGGGAGCACGCTGACCAGCGAGATGGAGGTTTTCTTCGAGGTCTGCCCCTGTCCCATTCTGGCCGTTACCGGCAGCGACGGAAAGACCACCACCACCACCATCATTGCGGAGCTGCTCCGGGCGGCGGGAAAAACCGTCCACCTGGGGGGGAACATCGGCCACCCGCTGCTGTCCGAGACCGGAGGCATGAGGGCGGGGGACATTGCCGTGCTGGAGCTGAGCTCCTTCCAGCTCATGACCATGACCCGAAGCCCCCATATTGCCGTCGTCACCAATCTGGCGCCGAATCATCTGGATGTCCACAAGGATTATGCGGAGTATATTTCTGCAAAGGAAAATATCTTTACACATCAGTTTGCAAGCGATATTGCCGTCTTTAATGCCGACAATGAGGTTACCCGGTCCTTTGTCGGACGCCAGCGGGGGGCGCTTCGCACCTTCAGCCGCCGGGAAACGGTGGAGCGAGGGGCGTATCTTGCGCCGGACGATGCCGGAGAGGGGCAGGCCATCTGGATGTCCAATGAAAACGGCCGCCGCCAGGTGCTTCCTCTGGCGGAAATCAAGCTTCCCGGGATTCACAATGTGGAGAACTACATGGCCGCCATCGCCGCCGTAGACAGACTGGTTCCCGACAAGATTATCCGGGACTTTGCCAAAAACTTCGGCGGTGTGGAGCACCGGATTGAGCTGGTCCGGGATCTGGACGGCGTGCGGTACTATAACGATTCCATCGCCTCCAGTCCCAGCCGGACCATCGCGGGACTGAACGCTTTCCCGGAAAAGGTCATCCTCATCGCCGGGGGGAAGGACAAGGGCATCTCTTACGGCAGCCTGGGCCCGGTGGTCAACGAGCATGTGAAGCTGCTGATTCTCTGCGGGGCCACCGCCGGGGTGATCCGCGCCTCAGTGGAACAGGCGGAAAACTACGGCGGTTTGGAAATCGCGGATGTGGAAGACTACCATCAGGCCGTCTCCCTGGCCCGGAGCCGGGCGAAGGAAGGAGACGTGATAATCCTGTCTCCCGCCAGCACCTCCTTTGACCGTTTCGCCAACTTTATGGAGCGTGGAAGGGTTTTCAAAGAGATCGTGAACAGCCTGAAATAAAACCAAGCCTTCGGCGCATAAAGTGTCTCGGGGGGTGGTAACGCATGGGCTTTTTCTACTACCGGCGGCGAATGGCACGGCGGAATTTGCTGGCTGTTCTAGCCTTTTCCGCCATGGCGGCAGCTATGGCGGCTGTGATTTTCGCCACAACCCAGATGCGGCCCATCCTGGTGAGCCTGGCCACCACCCGAGTTTCCAACATGGTAAACCGCATCGTCTCCGAGGCGGTGGACGAGGCCATCGACAGCGGAAACATCACCTACAGCGATCTGATTACCTTTGAAAAAGACAACGAAGGGCGAATTACCGCTATCTACAGCAACATGGCGGCTTTCAACCGGCTTCAATCCAACATTTTGGATATCATTTTGGCCCGGATCGACCAGGTGTCCACCCGGGAACTTTCCATTCCGGTGGGCAGCCTCTCCGGGTCCGTGCTTCTGGCGGGAAGGGGCCCCCGGATTTCCGTGCGGATGGAGTCGGTGGGCTCTTCCTCCGCCAATTTTGAGAACGAATTTACCTCGGCGGGCATCAACCAGACAAAGCATCAGATTGTGCTGAACATTGATGTGGCCGTCAGCATTCTGCTGCCGGGATTTTCCACAGCCACTACCGTTTCCAACGCCGTCACTGTGGCAGAGACCGTCATCGTAGGATCCGTGCCGGACACCTACACGTATTTCAGCTCCACGCCGGAGAGCTACGTAAGCGACGCGAAGGACTATATACTGAACTAGGAGGACCACATGGACTACCGTGAAGAGATCAAGCAGCTCCGGGACGCGCTGAACGAGCACGGCTACAAATACTACGTGCTGGACGCGCCCACCATCAGCGATTATGAATACGACATGCTCAACCGCCGGCTGGAGGAGCTGGAGCTTCAGCATCCGGAGGAGGTAACCCCGGACTCGCCCACCCAGCGGATTGGCGGAAAGCCCCTGGAGGGCTTTGAGTCCTACACCCATGAGGTTCCCTTGGAGAGCTTGCAGGATGTGTTCAGCGGGGAAGAGGTGGCGGAGTTCTGCGAGCGGATGAACGAGGCGCTGGGGGTGGAAGCTGCCTACTCCCTGGAACCCAAGGTGGACGGCCTGTCTGTGGCGCTGGAGTACCGGGAGGGCGTTTTCGTCCGGGGCGCGACCCGGGGAGACGGGCGGACCGGGGAGGATGTGACGGAAAACCTGAAAACCATCCGCTCCATTCCAATGGTACTGCCGGACAAGCTGCCCCGGCTTATTGTCCGGGGAGAGGTTTATATGTCTCGGGCCGTCTTTGAGGAGCTGAACGCCCAGCGGGAAATTCAGGGAAAACCCTTGCTGGCGAATCCGCGAAACGCCGCCGCCGGCTCCCTCCGGCAGCTGGACCCGAAGGTTTGCGCGGAGCGGAAGCTGGACATTCTGGTCTTTAACCTGCAATTGGCGGAGGGAAAGGAATTTGTCTCTCACCAGGAGACACTGGATTATCTGGTCTCTCAGCGGTTCCGGGTCATTCCCCACAAAACCCTTTCCGGGACCTTGGCGTGTCAGGAGGAAATTGCACGCATTAACGACGAACGTCTGGATTACCCCTTCGATATCGATGGCGCAGTTGTAAAGGTTAACTCCTTGAGTGACCGAGAAAAATTAGGCAGTACGGCGAAGTTTCCAAAATGGGCGGTGGCCTTTAAGTATCCGCCGGAGAAAAAGCCTGCTCAAGTGCTGGATATTGTCATTCAAGTAGGCCGTACCGGCGTGCTGACTCCGAAGGCAGTGTTGACGCCTGTCCGCTTAGCAGGGACAAACGTGACCAACGCGACATTGCACAACCAGGATCTCATCAAGGAAAAGGACATCCGCATCGGAGATACCGTGGTTGTCCAGAAAGCAGGGGAGATCATACCGGAAGTGGTGGAGGTAGATTTCTCTAAGCGCCCGGAGGGGACAGAGCCTTACCGCTTCCCGGAGGTCTGTCCGGTCTGCGGCGCGCCGGTTCGCCGGGATGAGGACGGCGTGGCCATTCGCTGTACCGGGGCGGAGTGCCCCGCCCAGCTCCTGCGGAATCTGACTCACTTTGCCAGCCGGAACGCCATGGACATTGACGGCTGCGGCCCCGCCGTGGTGCAGCAGCTCATCGACAGCGGCATGGTGTCCAATCCGGCGGACCTCTATGGCCTGGAAGCGGAGAAGGTGGCAAAGCTGGAACGGATGGGAAAGAAGTCCGCGGAGAATTTGCTGGCGGCCATTGCGCGTTCCAAGTCCAATGATCTGTCCAGGCTAATTTTCGGACTGGGTATCCGGCAGGTAGGGGAAAAGGCGGCAAAGGTGCTGGCCGTGCACTTTCGCAGCCTGGACGCCCTGTGTGCCGCCGGAGTGGAAGAATTGACGGAAATTGACGATGTGGGCGGCGTGACGGCTCAGTGCGTGGTGGATTATCTGTCCTCTTCTCAGGCCAAAGATTTGATCCAGCGCCTGAAAGACGCCGGGGTCAACATGGAGAGCACGGCGGAACTGGTGGACGAGCGGTTTGCCGGGATGACGTTTGTCCTCACCGGGACCCTCAGCCGTTTTGACCGCAAGGCTGCACAGGCGATGATTGAGGAGCGGGGCGGCAAAGCCGCCGGGTCTGTCTCTAAGCGAACCACCTATGTAGTGGCGGGGGAGGCCGCGGGCAGCAAGCTGAAAAAAGCGGAGGACTTGGGCATCCCTGTTTTAACAGAAGAAGCCTTTGCAAAAATGCTGGAATGACAGAAAAGAGCAGCGGGTTTCCCGCCGCTCTCAGTTGCTTTACTTGTCGAAAGCCGGATTCATATAGTAAACGTTCTTCTCATTCATTTTGTCCTTTGCTAACCGTAGGCCCTCGCCGAAGCGTTGGAAGTGGACAATTTCCCGGGCCCGGAGGAATTTGATGACGTCGCTGACGTCCGGGTCGTCGGAGAGGCGGAGGATGTTGTCGTAGGTTACGCGGGCTTTTTGCTCCGCCGCCAAATCCTCTGTCAAGTCCCCAATGACATCCCCGGTTACCTGCATGGTAGCGGCAGACCAGGGGAAACCGGAAGCGAACTGTGGAAACACGCCGGTGGTATGGTCCACGAAGTAGGCGTCAAAACCGGCGGCCTTAATCTGCTCCTCGCTGAGATTCCGGGTCAGCTGGTGGACCAGAGTGCCCACCATCTCCAGATGCCCCAGCTCCTCCGTGCCGATGTCCGTCAGCAGGCCCTTCAGCTCCGCATAGGGCATGGAATAGCGCTGGCTCAGATACCGGAGGGAAGCCCCCAGCTCCCCGTCGGGCCCGCCGTATTGGGAGATAATGGCCGCTGCCAGCTTGGGATTGGTGTTCTTGACCTTCACCGGGTATTGAAGCTTTTTCTCATATACAAACATCAGTCATTCCCTCCTACGTCCCAGGGCCACGGGTCCTTGAGCCAGGCGTAGCCGTCCTCCGGGGTCAGGTCGGTGCTGGTCAGGGGGCCATACATCTTCTCATATTTTTCCCGGCCCTCTTTGGCCAGCTTGATATAGGACCAATAAAGCTGGAGAACCTCCTGGTCGTTGGCGTGGGTGTCCAGGTACAGGTTCAGCTCTTTGATGGCAAAATCCAGCGCCATTAGCTCCACCAGAGCGGTGTTGGCCAGCTTAGTTTTCGCCTGGATGGCCGCTTTAAAGGGCAGGTCCAAACCGGGAAACAACGTGCCAGCCTGAAGGGCCTCCGCCCGGCTGAAGCGGGGAGGGTTCTGCTCCTGCATCGGAATATAAGGAAACGCCAGCGGGGCGCAATTGCCGGGGAGTGTGCCCATTCCCGCGCCGCAGGAACCGGCCGGTGTCTGATTAGGTCTTTCCATATTTGCTTTCCTCCTTGTGTAAGAATGGCGCAAGGTGTCTCGCGCTCATTCCATTGTATGCCGGCGGCGGCAAAGGGGCTACCTGGGAAGCAATGGGACAATTGTTCGGGCTGCGGCTTGCTTTTTGGGGAGGTACTTGCTATAATGGAAAATATCCATAGGCGTCACAGGAAAAGGCCGCATATGGGATAAGCCGCCGGACATATCCTCTTAGCATGAAGCTTTGCGAAGGGGGCGCTGTCCGTGGTCATCCTGCTGCGAAAACGCGATTTGGTTCTCTCATGCCTGTTCTGCTGCTTCTTTTTGGGTTTGGCGGCAGTACTGTGGAGGGGGAGCGCTGTTCCGGCGTTCCATGTCCGGGACGAAGTTCCCGTCACTGTGGTGATCGACCCCGGCCATGGCGGGGAGGATGGGGGAGCGGTTTCTCCCGGCGGCGTGGCGGAGAGCCAAATCAACCTAGCGGTGTCCCTGCGGGTCAGCGATCTGCTGCGTTTCACGGGACTGCGGACACGGCTGACCCGGATGGAGGACGTGACCATCTGCGATCAGGGCTTGGACACGATGCATCAGCGGAAGACCTCTGACCTCAAAAACCGGGTGAAGCTGGTGGAGGAGACGGAAAACGCCATTCTTCTGAGCATCCACCAAAACAGCCTGCCTTCGTCTCCGGTAACCCATGGGGCCCAGGTGTTCTGGAACCGGCAGGAAGGGGCGGAAGCGCTGGCGGAAAGCATTCAGGACGCTTTGAACACCGCTGTCAACGCCGGAAACGGCAAGCATCCCCGGCAAATCCCTGACAGTATTTATTTAATGAAACATATCACCGCGCCGGGCGTTTTGGTAGAATGCGGATTTCTCTCCAATACACAGGAGACGGAGCGCTTGCAGGACCCGGCCTATCAGCTGCGGCTGGCGGCCGCCGTCACGGCGGGATACCTGAACGCCGGGGCGATGGAAAACGAATCTGGAGACTTGAGATGAAACAGCCGAAAACACTTTTTTACTGCACGGAGTGCGGCAATGAGACGCCCAAGTGGGCGGGGCGCTGTCCCGCCTGCGGCGCGTGGAATACGGTGGTAGAGCGGCCGGAACCTGCTGTGAAAGGGAAGGGGAGGAGCGCTTCCTCCCGGGCCGCCGCTCCTCCCAAGGCCCTCCCGGTGACGGAACTGGGGGACAGCGTGGAGATCCGTTTTTCCACCGGCATGGGAGAACTGGACCGCGTCCTGGGCGGCGGGGCCGTCAAAGGCTCTTTGGTCCTGGTGGGCGGTGCGCCCGGTATCGGAAAGTCTACGCTGATGCTGCAAATCTGCGGGAAGCTGTGCAGGTTCGCGAAGGTATTGTATGTATCCGGCGAGGAGTCCCAGCACCAGCTGAAGCTCCGGGCCCAGCGGCTCCATGTGGAAAGCGAAAACCTGCTGGTGCTGTCGGAGACCGGCCTGGGAGAAATGCTGGAGGCGGTAAACCAGGAGCAGCCGGATGTGTTGATTGTGGACTCCATTCAAACGCTTTATAATGATGCGCTGGATTCTCCGGCGGGCAGCGTCAGCCAGGTAAAAGACTGTACCATGGCCTTGATGCAGCTGGCCAAGGGGAGCAGCATCACGGTGTTTGTCATCGGCCATGTGAACAAGGAGGGCTCCATCGCCGGGCCCAAGGTCTTGGAGCATATGGTGGACTGTGTCTTGTACTTCGAGGGGGACCGGCATACCTTCTGCCGCATCCTCCGGGCGGCGAAGAACCGCTTTGGGGCAACCAATGAAATCGGCGTCTTTGAGATGGGGGACGGCGGGCTGACGGAGGTGGAAAATCCCTCTAAAATGCTGTTGTCCGGCCGGCCGGAAGAAACGCCGGGAACCTGCGTCACCTGCGTGATGGAGGGGGCCCGGCCGGTGCTGGCGGAGGTTCAGGCCCTGGTGGTAGGTTCCGCGGCGGGAAATCCCCGGCGGACGAGCAACGGCTTCGACTACAACCGGGCGGCCATGCTGCTGGCGGTTTTGGAAAAGCGAGGGGGATTGAAGCTGTCTACTTGTGATGCCTATTTGAACATCATCGGCGGGCTGCAATTGGACGAGCCCGCCGCGGACCTGGCCGCCGTGGTGGCGCTGGCCTCCAGCTACTTGGACAAGCCCGTCCCCGGCGATCTGGCGGCCGTCGGGGAAGTCGGACTCACCGGAGAGCTGCGGAGCGTCAGCCAGCTGTCCCAGAGGGTAGCCGAGGTCCGGCGGCTGGGGTTCAAACGCTGTGTGATTCCGGCCCGTCAAGGGCTGGAGAGCTTCCCGGATTTGCAGCTTCTGCCCGTTCAGAATATCGGTGAGGCGATTCGAGCCGCTTTGCGGGGATAAAGTGGACGCAGGCGCCGCCTAAAGCGGGCACGCCGGCGGCGGCGGCGCTGTCCAGTGTGCATAAGCCGTCAGATTGATAGACACATTCGCTGGTGCATGGAATCAAGGCGATCCTCCGTTCCGACAATGGTCCTTTGATGTTCCATAGTGTGACCGGAACGGCGGATTTTATGACAATGGCCTGGCTTGAAGATGGACAAGCGTCCGGCGGCAGGCCGAAGAAAAATGATATCTCTACAAGGGAGGAGGCAAAGGAAAGGCGTAGGCGATTGAACAAAATAAATCAAGGTTTTTTGTGAAATGACCGCTGAAACAGGCCGGAAGCTGAACCACTGAAACGAGTGGGAAAACAGCTTCCGGCCTGATATTTTGCAACAACAACCGCTATTTTGTTCAGTCGCCCCTAGGCGGGGAAGGGAATGTATTACATGCCCGGCTGACGGTGAGCTGCCGCAGTTCGATTCTTGTAATACAGCCAGGGCATAGGATGCCGAAGGCCGCAGCGTGTTACCGATACCGAGCTGAGAGGCCAATCATCTTGACCGCCAAGGCATTCTGGACGCTATCCTGGATATCCAGCAGCTTTTCCACGACAGTGACAACCAGGACGGGGGACAGCAGTTTGTGAGTAAATTTCGCAAGTCCAGGATAGAAAAGGAGTTTAAGGACGGGCGGCCTGGAATCACGGTTTACCACGGCAGCAAGAAAAGCGCGGTCTTGATTCGCATTTATGACAAAGCGGCAGAACGGGACTTACCAGAGGACCAGCACTGGGTTCGGGTGGAACTCCAGCTCCGAGACGAGCGGGCAGAGGCGTTCTGCTCTGACCCGGCTCCAATTGGCGTCCTGTTCCGGGGTGTGCTGGTGAACTACGTTCGCTACGTCGACGATCCAGGGACAGACAGCAACCGCTGGCGGTGGCCCATGAAAGATTACTGGGAAAATCTGATTGAGCAGGTTGGCCGGATTCGGCTCTATGTGAAGCCGGGAATAGAGTATAATATCCGACAGCTGGACACGTTTGTCTTTGAGCAGGCCGGAAACGCCATTTCCGCAGATGTTGAAATCTACGGCGCGCCGTTCTTTCTGCGCAAAATTCAAGAGCGAAATATTTCGGAAAATCCAAAATACAGGAGGCTTGTGGAACAGTATGGCAAAAACAAACCAAAAGTGCGTCCGCCTCTCGGACCGAGTGACGAAGTACATAGAGCAATACCGTGGGGCCAATTTCTCGGAGAAGCTGGAAAACCTCGTCCTGGATATGGAGGAACGCCGGGACGAACTGGTTCAGGACTGGAACCAGCTCCAGGCGCAGATTTCGGACAAGCACCGCGAGATGGTGATGATCCAAGACCGGGTGAAGAAGCTCCGTGAGGCAGACCGCCGCCTCGGGCCGCTGGTGGAATCTCTGCTGGACTTGATGCGGCTCCCGTGATATAATCTTTTGATAACCGAAATACCATCAGGGAGGAGGCAAGGGAAAGGCGTAAGCGATTGAACAAAATAAAAATTTTGTTCAATATAGGGGAGTATCCGGCCGTCATAGCTTTCTTTATCCCAATCGCAAGAAGTCTTTCCCAGATCCATGGTCGATTACCGTACTGAAGCTCCGCCGATCCTGCGGGACTTCCTCGCTTACCACGAAACCGTCAAGGCCCATTCCAAGCAGACGGTGGACGAATATTTCCTGGACTTGCGGAATTTCTTCCGCTATCTGAAGCAGACGCGGGACTCCAGCTTGTCTGGCTTGGCGCTGGACGAGATCGACATCAAGGACATCGATCTGGAATTGGTCTCCACGGTAACGCTGACGGATATTTATGGCTATATGACCTATCTGAGCCGGGACCGCGTTCAGCACCAGAACAGCCGGAATTCGGACTATGGGCTTAACACGGCCTCCCGCGCCCGGAAGCTGGCAACGATTCGGTCGTTCTACAATTACTTGACCAATAAAGCCCATCTTATTCGTGAAAATCCTGTCAAAGATATCGACTCGCCGAAGCTGAAAAAAAATCTGCCGAAATATTTGACCTTGGACCAAAGCATAGAACTGCTGGACTCCGTGGACGGCAAGAACCAGGAACGGGACTATTGCATTCTGACGCTGTTTCTCAATTGCGGACTGCGGATCTCAGAGTTAGTCGGTTTGAACCTCCGGGATATTCAAGGAGAGTCTATCCGCGTCCTTGGCAAGGGCAACAAAGTCCGTATCCTCTATTTAAACGATGCCTGCCAGGACGCGCTGAACCGTTACCTGGCCATCCGCCGCCCCATTGCCGGACGAGATGCCAGCGCGCTGTTTTTGTCCTCCCGCAACGAGCGAATCAGCCGCTCCACGGTCCACGCCATGGTGAAAAAACGTCTTGCCGCCGCCGGAATTGACGAAAGCGAGTATTCCTCTCACAAGCTCCGCCACACCGCCGCCACGCTGATGCTGCAAAATGGCGTAGATGTCCGGGCGGTCCAGGAGGTCCTAGGCCACGACCACCTGAATACGACGCAAATCTATACCCATATCGACAATGAATCTTTGCGAGTGGCTGCAAAGGCAAATCCCTTGTCAAAGATTAAAAATAGTAGGAAAAAGGATGATTCAAAGTGAGAAAAGCCGCCTCTAAAGAGGCGGCTTTTCTGAACAAAATTTTCAGGGCCGTACGACGCCGGTAATATGCAGGAAACGGATTTTCCGGTACTCATAAGTAGATAGCGGCCGGTAATCCGCGTCATAGCTGTGGGCGGCAATCAGGACGTTTTCCAGCGTTGCCGGGTTTCCCACGGACACCACAATGGGCGAATGCTGGAACTCCTCTCCTTTGAAGGAAAGCTGAACGATGTCCCCCGGCAGCAGGTCTTCCAATTGGCAGGGCTCTGCCAGCGGTCCCATAGAAAAGCTATCCCTTGTCAAGAAATTGTACAAGTACGGAACCCCTGTCCAGGACGGGGATTTCCGGTTGGCGTCAATATAGTACCAGCCATAAGTAGGCGTAAAGTTCATCACGCCGCTTCCGGCGTAGATGCACTGGGACGCAAAGTTTGTGCAGTCCCCTCCCAGATGCTCATAATCGTAAAAAAACGGGTTCCGTCCATAGGCCCACTGGTGAGCGTACAAAACGGCGGCTTCCCGGTCATATGGATGCAGCTGCATACCGCTTCCCTCCCCTTCCCTCTCAGAATATGCGAGGCGAGACGGAAGGGTGCGTCAGCGCTTTGTAACCGGCAGCCAGACCTGGAAGCGGCTTTCCTCTCCAGGCCGGTTCAAATAGACCTCAATGTCCGGCGCCTTGGCCCACCCATAGCCGGAATCCGGTAAATATTCCGAGACGATCCGCTTTTGAAGCTCCTGCATGGCCTCCGGCAGACGGCCCGTCCCGGCGAAAACCGCCCAGGTGGCGGCGGGCACCATCCATTCATGCATTCCCTCCGGGGCGGGGGCGCTGGAGGCCACAGCGATATAATAGAAGTTTTCCTCCTCGTCACAGGTGCACACGCCCAACATTCCGGCCGGCTCCCCGTTCATCAGCGGAACCAGCTCCGCTTGCCGCGGGCCGATCTCCGCCCAGAATTTCGGGACCACTTGAAAGCTCTTTTCCACATCCATGGGCAGCGGCGTGCGGAAGCCCACAATGCGGAAAGCCTCCCGTTTTTCGATCTGATACTCCATTTCCTCGGCTCCTTTGAGTACAAATTTGAAGTGGATACTCGGAAAGGCTTTTAGCTTTACACCTTCTTGCTTTGCTTGGGATGGAGGCAGCTTGTGTACCGCCTGGAAGGCCCGGTTAAAGGCGGTAGGCGATTCATAGCCATAGCGCAGGGCCACGTCCAGCACTTTCTCCCCGTTTTGCAGATCCGCCGCCGCCCGGGTCATGCGCCTCCGGCGGATGTACTCGCCAAGCGGGATTCCGGCCAAGTAAGAAAACATCCGCTGGAAGTGGTAGGCGGAACAGCCCGCCAGCCTGCCAAGCTCCTTTGGGTCGATGTCCCTATCCAGGTTTGCTTCCAGATAGGCCAGCGCCTTGTTCCAGTCGTTCAGCCAATCCATACCATCCCCTCCTTGTCTCAAAAGTATACCGCGTTCTGCCGCCGCTGTCCTCTCTGTTTCCGTGCGGAAAAAAAGAGGTAAAAAGCGGAGGCGCTCCGCGCCTCCGCCTTTGGTCCGCTATGTGGAAATAAATCAGGCCTTGTGGTCGCAACCCAGGACGTCCACCAGCTTATGGCGGACCAGCTCCTTGATGTTGGCCCGGGCGGGCTTAAGGTACTGACGGGGATCAAAGTCGCCGGGATGCTCGTTGAAGTGCTGCCGGATGGTGCCGGTCATGGCCAGGCGCAGGTCGGAGTCAATGTTGATCTTGCAGACGGCGCTGCGGGCGGCCTGACGGAGCTGCTCCTCGGGGATGCCCACGGCGTCGGGCATCTTGCCGCCGTTGGAGTTGACCATCTTCACGTAGTCCTGAGGCACGCTGGAGGAGCCGTGGAGCACGATGGGGAACTCGGGCAGGCGCTTTACGATCTCTTCCAGGATGTCGAAGCGCAGCGGGGGCGGAACCAGGATGCCCTTCTCGTTGCGGGTGCACTGCTCGGGCTTGAACTTGAAAGCGCCGTGGGAGGTGCCGATGGCGATGGCCAGGGAGTCGCAGCCGGTCTTGGAGACGAACTCCTCCACTTCCTCGGGACGGGTGTAGTGGGAATCCTCGGCGGAGACGTTGACCTCGTCCTCCACACCAGCCAGAGCGCCCAGCTCCGCCTCCACCACTACGCCGCGGTCATGGGCGTACTCGACCACCTTTTTGGTGATTTCGATGTTTTCGGCAAAGGGCTTGGAGCTGGCGTCGATCATGACGGAGGTGAAGCCGTCGTCGATGCAGGATTTGCAGGTCTCGAAGGTATCGCCGTGGTCCAGATGCAGCACGATGGGAATCTCGGGGCACTCGATGACGGCGGCCTCCACCAGCTTCACAAGATACGTGCGGTTGGCGTAAGCCCGGGCGCCCTTGGACACCTGGAGGATCACGGGAGCCTGCTCCTCGCGGCAGGCCTCGGTGATGCCCTGGATAATCTCCATGTTGTTGACGTTGAAGGCTCCGATGGCATACCCTCCGTGATAGGCCTTTTTGAACATCTCGGTAGAAGTGACCAGTGCCATAACAATCATCTCCTGACAAATTTTATTTGTCCCGCCTCCGGCCGGGCGGGAAAAAGGCCCTAGGGCCCCTTTCCCCTCCTTCGCGGAGACGAAAACGATTTTCTTTTATGATAATATCACAAAAAAAATAAAATGCAAGTATTTACAATTCTTTTTTTGAATGGTATGATAAAAAATACCTTGGGCTCTGTCCCCTGGGCTTGAAATGGAAGAAAAAATTTTTTGAGGAGGCTGTTTCTCATGAGTGAATTGAAAGGCGCCTGCATCTTCGGCCAGTCCGGCGGACCCACTTCCGTCATCAACGCCAGTGCGTACGGCGTTATCCGCACCGCGCTGGAAAATCCCAATATCACCCGCGTCCTGGGCGCGGAGCACGGCATCAAGGGCGTGCTGAACGACCGGCTGTTCGACATGGGCGAGGAGGACCCCGCCGAGCTGGAGCTGCTGAAATACACCCCTTCCTCCGCTCTGGGCTCCTGCCGCTATAAGATGAAGGACCCGGATGTGGATGATACCGACTATAAGCGCATCCTGGAGATCTTCAAAAAGTACGACGTCCGCTACTTCTTCTACAACGGCGGAAACGACTCTATGGATACCTGCAACAAAATCAGCAAATACATGCAGAAGGTAGGCTATGAGTGCCGGGTCATGGGCGTGCCCAAGACCATCGACAACGACCTCTTCGGGACCGACCACTGCCCCGGCTTTGCCTCCGCCGCCAAGTATATCGCGACGAGCTGCATGGAGGTCTATCAGGACGCCCGGGTCTATGACACCGGCATGGTCTGCGTTATTGAAATCATGGGCCGTCACGCCGGCTGGCTGGCCGGCGCCGCCGCCCTGGCCACCGCCTATGGCGCGGGCCCCGACCTGGTGTATCTCCCCGAGGTGGACTTCGACATGGATCAGTTCCTGTCGGATGTGGACCGTATCTATAAGGAGAAGGGCAACTGCATGGTAGCCGTCTCCGAGGGCATCCACTACGCCGACGGTTCCTTCGTCTCCGAGGCGAAGACCTCCGCCACCGACGGGTTCGGCCACGCTCAGCTGGGCGGCCTTGCCGCCATGCTGGCGGACGCCGTGAAGCAGAAGACCGGCGCCAAGGTCCGGGGCATCGAGCTGAGCCTCCTCCAGCGCTGCGGTGCGCACCTGGCCTCCGAGACCGATATCGAAGAGTCCTTCATGTCCGGCAAGGCCGCTGTGGAAAACGCCGTGGCGGGCATCACCGACAAGATGGTGGGCTTTGAGCGGAGCTATGAGAACGGACAGTATGTCTGCAAGACCAAGCTGCTGGGCCTGACCGACGTGGCCAACACGGAGAAAAAGGTGCCTCTGGAGTGGATCAACGCCGCCCACAACGGCGTGGAAAAGCCCTTCATCGACTATGTCCTGCCCCTGGTCCAGGGCGAGCCCAAGCTGCCCAAGCAGGACTCCCTGCCCCGGTTTGCCAAGCTGAAGAAGGTTCTGGCAAAATAAAAATTCCGTCCCTTTATGGAAAGCGCCCCGCTTTTACGAGCGGGGCGCTTTCAGTTTATTTCTCAATGCCGGACCAGGCCAGCTTCCACTGGCCATCCTGACGGGTCAGTTCCATGGTGAGATAGTTGTAGCTCTCCCCTTCCTCCAGGTTCAGCCGATGCTTTACCGAGACCGTGGCGGAGGCAGGATCTTTGTCATTGTCCAGGGTATAGTCCACAGAGGCAATGGTGACATATTCCCAGACGTTCTCCCCATAGGCGTCCGCATCAGCGTCCTCTGCCAGCAAGTCGGAAACGCCGGAAAGATCGTTGGACAGCAGCGCCGGGAACAGGCGCTCCGCCGTCTCATAAAGGGAGCGCATCCATTCGTGGGCAATCCGGTCTAGAGGGACCACCCGGAAGCTGGAAACCATATCCCGGAACTGCATGCCCATTCCCTCTTCCGCCTCCAGGAAGTAGCGGGCGGTGAGGACAAAGGTCCCCCCCTGTCCGTCGTCCACAAACCAGAGCTCCGCCTGTTCAGAGTTCCAGTCTACGCCCGCACTGGCTCGGAGATAGGGAATCTTTGGCAGCACGGCGCTCTCATCATCCAAAGAGACGGTCTTGTAACGGTCTGCCAGAGCTTCCGCCGCTGTGTTCCTGGCCTCTTCCGGCGAAACTGCGGAAAGGTGGAAAATATCCAGGCCGCATTCCGGAAAATCCTCCGGCAAAGGATTGGTACTTCTAATACTGTAAAGCCCTTTTTCTTCACGGATAGCATATTGCTCCTCGTTGACATAAATGAGAAAATCCACTGCTTCCGCCGATTGGGGCGCGTAGCTCAAAAGGCGCAGGGCTCCAATTTCACTGCCCCCCTCCGGCAGGAAGAAGCGCCAGCCGTCGGGGTCCGGTTTTTCCGTCTCCGGCGGCGGCACTGTGCCGGGCTCCACGGTTGCCGCCGGGGCCCGCGTCGTGCTGGGGGGCGGTGTTGTCCGCGGGAAAATACCGCCCCCCGCAATCAGAACCAGCGCGAGGCAAGCTGCGGCGGCCACGATGTATCCGAGCCCACGGCTTCCCCTGCGCCGCTCACTGCGGGCTATCAACTCCGGGTCCGCCCCGCCGATGGCGAGAAACAGCCGTTCCTGATTCTTCATAGCAAGCCCTCCTTCTCCAAATGACGCCGCAGCTTCTCCCGGCTGCGGAACAGGCTGGTCCGCACGGTAGCCTCCCGCATTCCATAGCGCCGGGCGATGTCCGCCATGGGCTCCGTAAACCAATAGCGCCGCAGGAAAACGCTGCACTCCCGCTCCGGCAGGGTGCGGAGAAAGCGGTTTACCGCTTCCTCCAGTTCCGCCGCCTCCAAGGTCTGGAGGGTGTCTTCCGTTGAGGCGCAGTCCGCCAGCTCGTCCAGGACCAGAGGCAGCTCGCCTCTCCCCCGCTTCTCCGTATGTCCGGCCCGCCAGCGGGTAAGGGCCAGATTCCGGGTGATTTTTCCAAGGAACGGGGCCAGCAGGCCCGGCCGGTTCTCCGGCATGGCGTTCCAGGCGCCCAGCCAAGTGTCGTTTACGCACTCCTCCGCATCCCGGCGGTCCGGCAGGATGTTCCGGGCAATGGCCCGGCAGTAAGCGCCGTATTTCTCCCCAGTCCGCTGGATGGCCTCCGGGTTCCGGGACCAGTACAGATCTATAATGGCATGGTCTTCCATATCCTCTCCCCTTTCATGATTGGTGGAAGGGCCCTTCGTTCATATAGACGGGAAAAACAGGCGGGCGTTCCCTTCAATTTGCGAAAAACCGTCCGCCTGTTGGCGGACGGCGAAAACCTTTGGACAGCAACACATTGAAAATTCTCCTGCCATCAGCTGTTTTTCTGGTAGATGGTCCAAAGCCCGTTCATCAGAAGGAACTTGTCGTAGAGAATCTGGTTCCGGCAGTAGCGCACAATCACAGGGGCGTTTCCCCCGGTGGCGACAACGCTGACCTCCCGGCCCGGGAACTCCTCCCGGATACGGTCGATGATTCCATCCAGCATTCCGGCGGTTCCGTAGACAATGCCGGAGCGCATGCAGTCCTCGGTGTTTTTTCCGATTAACGCCTTGGGATGCTGAAGGGAGATGTCCGGCAGCTGGGCGGCCCGTCGGCTCAGGGCCTCCAGGGAAACGTTGACCCCCGGCAGGAGAAGGCCCCCCTCGTAGGTCCGGCCTTCGGAGATGACCCCGATGGTAGTGGCCGTCCCCATGTCGATGGTGATGATGGGAGGTGTGAATTTCTCCAGCGCCGCCACAGCATCCGCCACGATATCGGCCCCCACCTGGGTCTGGACCGTCAGGCGGATGTTCAAGCCGGTCTTCACGCCGGGGCCGACAACCATGGGCGGCTTGCCCAGAAGGCGGGTGAGGGCCTTTTCCATCATGAAATTCAGCGGAGGGACGACACTGCACAGGATAGCCCCGGTGACATCCTTATAACTGAAATGATACAGGGTAAAGAGGTTCATCAGGTCGATGCTGATCTGGTCCGCGGTCTTCCGGCTGTCCGTGTCCAAAGAGGCCAGAAAGCGAAGGGTTTTGTCCTTGTCGAAAAGGCCCACGGAGGTATTAGAGTTGCCTACATCAATGGCAAGCAGCATGGGAAGCGCTCCTTTCGTTCCGGTTCTTGCACATTTTTTATTATATAGTAGCACGAGTCGGGCCGTCTTGCAAGAGCGGCCAAAAAATGTGCTTGCAGCCATACGTTTGTTCTGGTACAATGAGAGCATCAAGCGAAGGGAGAACGCTCCATGACTTATTTGACGAAGCTGGCTTCCCCCATGGGCCCCCTGTCCCTGGCTTCTGACGGGGACAGCATCCTGGGCCTCTGGCTGGAGGGGCAGAAGTATTTCGCCGCCGGGCTGGAGTCGGAAACCGAAGAGCGGCCGGATCTGCCGGTTTTCCTTCAAGCGTCAGCGTGGCTGGACGCCTATTTTGAAAAGCGGAACCTCCCTCCCCTGCCGCCCCTGGCTCCCAAGGGAAGCGCGTTCCGGCAGAGGGTGTGGAAGCTGCTGCTGGAAATTCCCCTTGGAGAGACTGCTACCTATGGAGGCTTGACAGAGAAGTTAAAAGCCTCCGGCATCCCCGCCTCTCCTCAGGCGGTGGGCGGCGCTGTGGGGCATAACCCCATCTCGATTATCATTCCCTGCCATCGGGTGGTGGGGGCGGACGGCAGTTTGACGGGTTACGCCGGAGGCGTGAAGAAAAAGCGCTTTCTCCTGGAACTGGAGGGCGTCGATTTATCCCGGCTTTACACGCCGAAAAGAGGGACGGCGCTGTGAGGGAAAAGCGGATGTTCCTTCCAACGGCGGTCCACGAACGGGCCCCCGCTCCAAGCCAAATGCCGCCGGAACCGCCGCCCGTGCCGGGAAAATTCCCCTGTCCCTGCTGCGGCTGCAAAACCTTCCCCGTTCCCAAGGAGGACGCCCTCGCCTATATCTGCCCGGTGTGCCTCTGGGAAAACGACGTGTTTGATCCCGGCGAGGACCAGCCCAGTGATGAAAACCGCGGTATGACCTTGGCGGAAGGCCGGGAGGCTTACAAGAAGCTTGGTGCCGTCCGGGAGGAATTTTTGAAATACGCGCGGAAGCCCCTGCCGGAGGAGCTTCCATAAGCAGAAAAACGGGCATGGTTTTCCATGCCCGTTTTTGTTATAATTATAGGGTTATAGGATAATGCAGATAAGCCCCCCGCTGCCCTCGTTGATGATGCGGGTCAGGGTCTCCTGAAGCTTCTTCCGGGCGTCGTCCGGCATCCGTTTCAGCTTGCCCTGGAGGTCGTCGCTGACCAGTTCATGGAAGCTCCGGCCAAAGATGTTGGACTGCCAAATCTTGCTGGTGTCCCCCTCGAACTCCTGGAGCAGGTAGTTTACCATGTCCTCGGACTGCTTTTCGTTCCCCACGATGGGCGATACCGCCGTCTCAATGTCCGCCCGGATCATGTGGATGCTGGGGGCGCTGGCTTTCAGCTTCACGCCGTAGCGGCCTCCCTGCTTCATGATTTCCGGCTCTTCCAGCTTCAGCTCGTCGATGCTGGGCACCACGATGCCATAGCCCGTTTCCTTCACATCCCGCAGGGCCCCGGCTACCTTGTCGTACTCCGCCTTTACCGCCGCCAGGCGGGTCAACAGGCTCATCAAATCCCCGTCGTCCCCCACCTCAAAGCCGGACTGCTCCGACAAGGTGTGATAGAACAGTTCCCGGGGCAGGCTCAGGCTGGCCGCCGCCACGCCGGTGCCCAAGTCAATGGAGGTAATTTTCGCCTCGCTGATGTTCTCGCAGGCCCCCAGGGCGGAGATGACGCCCTCCACCTCCCGGATGTGCTGAAGCTGGGAGGTTCCCTGGCGCACCGCGTCGTAGAGGCTGGCTTTGATGGGGTGATCCGTCGGCAGGGCGTCCACCCAAGGGGGCAGGAACAGGTCCAGCTCCTGCATGGGGAACTCGTAGAGGACGGCCCGCAAGATATCCGCCACGTCCTCCTCCCCCAGGTCCAGGCAGTTTACCGGGACGCAGTTCACCTCATAGCGGCTGCTGATATCCCGGGCAATGGCCTCCGCCCGGTCGCTTTTGGGGTCCACGGAGTTCAGCAGGACGATGAAGGGCTTTCCCAGCTCCTGGAGCTCCCGGACCACCCGCTCCTCCGCCTCCAGGTAGTCCTCCCGGGGAATGTCGGAGACGGTGCCGTCGGTGGTGATGACAATCCCGATGGTGGAGTGCTCCGAGATCACCTTCCGGGTGCCGATTTCCGCCGCCTCCGTCATGGGAATCTCGTAATCGTACCAGGGAGTGGTCACCATCCGGGGGGCGTCGTCCTCAAACTGGCCGATGGCCCCCCGTACCATGTAGCCTACGCAGTCGATGAGCCGCACGGAGAAGGACGCGCCGTCGGGCAGCTGCACCTGGGCCGCCTCCTCCGGGACGAACTTGGGCTCCGCCGTCATGATGGTCCGGCCGGAACCGCTCTGGGGCAGCTCATCCCGGGCCCGCTCCTTGCGGTATACATTTTCAATGTTGGGAATTACCTGGGTTTCCATGAAGCGCTTGATGAAGGTGGACTTGCCGGTCCGCACCGGGCCCACCACGCCGATGTAGATATCCCCCGCCGTGCGGGTGGCGATATTCTGATAAATGGTCGTGTTCATAGCATCCCGTCCTTTTTCCGCTCCATATTCATGTTCCAATCTATGCCCGTCCGGCGGAAAGTATGACGGCCCGTCTTGTTTTGGAGAAAACACACAAGGAAGTTTCGCCTCTGGCTGGGCTGATTTGGTCGAAATCACGCTTTACAGGTGTTCTTTAATATGGTAAACTGCTAGCGTATTAAACGAACAGGCTTGCCTGTTCCATTTTGGAGGATGAAAGCATGATGAAAAGCAAGAAGTTTTGGGCCCTCCTGCTGGCCCTTGCCATGGTCCTGAGCCTGGCCGCCTGCGGCGGCAAGGACGCAAGCTCCGATAAAAGCGGAGATGCCGGACCCTCAGCGGCCGCTCCTGAGGACCAGACCTCCGGCGGCGCCGGAGACGAGCAAAAGGACTCTGACAGCGATCTGGCCTATGTCCAGAACAAAGGAACCCTGGTGGTGGGCATGACGGACTTCGCCCCCATGGACTACCGGGACGCCAACGGCAATTGGATTGGCTTTGACGCCGACATGGCCTCCGCTTTCGCCGAGAGCCTGGGCGTCAAGGTGGAGTTCCAGGAAATCACCTGGGATTACAAGGTCATGGAGCTGGATGCCAAGAGCATCGACTGTGTCTGGAACGGCATGACCTTAAATGACGAGGTCAAAGCGGCCATGGACACCGGAAACGCCTACTGCCTCAACGCCCAGGTGCTGGTGGTCCCCGCCGATAAGGCCGCGGATTTTGAAAGCCTGACCAGCCTGGAGGGCCTGAACGTGGCCGTGGAATCCGGTTCCGCCGGTGAGGACGCCGCCGAGGCCCTGGGCGCTTCCACCACCGCCGTGGCGAAGCAAGCCGACGCGCTGATGGAGGTTTCCGCCGGTACGGCCGACGCCGCCGTCATTGACCTTCTGATGGCCGGAGCCATGATCGGTGAGGGAACCAACTACGCGAACCTGACCTATACCGTCAACCTGAACACCGCCCAGGGCCTGGAGTCCGAGGAGTACGGCGTGGGCTTCCGCAAGGGGTCCGATCTGGTGGCCGCGTGGAATGACTTCTGGTCCGCCGCCATTGCCGACGGTTCCGTCCTGGAAACCGGCACCACTTATGGCGTACAGGAGTCCCTGATTTTAGAGTAAGTCCTTCCTGATTTCCATCCGCAAAGGCAGAGAGGTTCCCTCTCTGCCTTTGGACGGTTTTCCTCCCCTAAATTTCCAATGAGAGGACGATTCCATGCTTTCCTTTTTTAGCTCCACCGAATTTCTGACAGTTGTAACCGCCTTGAATACCGGCTTTATCAAAACCCTCCAGCTTTTTTTCGTCACGCTGGTGGGGGCGGTTCCCCTGGGGCTGGTCATCTCCTTCGGCTCCATGAGCCGTATTCCCCCCCTGCGCTGGCTGACGAAAACCATAGTCTGGATGATCCGGGGCACGCCTCTGGTCCTCCAGATCATCGCTCTCTACTATGTGCCCGGCTTGAAGGGCTTCCACATCTGGAGCGGAGGCGAGTCCGGGCGGTTTACCGCCGTGGCGGTGGCCTTTGTCATCAACTACGCGTGCTATTTCTCGGAGATTTACCGGGGCGGCATCCAGGGCGTGCCCGTGGGACAGCAGGAGGCCGGGCTGGTGCTGGGTATGACGAAGCGGCAGATTTTCTTTAAGATCACGCTGCTGCAAATGGTCAAGCGCATCGTCCCCCCCATGTCCAACGAGATTATCACCCTGGTCAAGGATACCTCCCTGGCCCGGGTCGTGGCCCTGCAGGAGGTCATCTGGATGGGCGAATCCTTCATGAAGGGCAACCAGGGCTACGCGGGACTGGTGTGGCCGCTGTTTTTTACGGCGGTGTACTACCTTGTGTTCAGCGGCGTGGCGACCATCCTCCTGGGGAAACTGGAAAAGAAACTGGAATATTTCCGTTGAGAGGAGTTGACGGCGATGGCGATTTTAGAGGTCCAACACATTGAAAAGCACTTCGGGGACACCCAGGTCCTCAGCGATATCAGTTTTTCTCTGGAGGAGGGGCAGGCCCTTTCCATCATCGGCTCTTCCGGCTCCGGCAAGACGACCCTGCTCCGCTGCCTGAATTTCCTGGAGCGGCCGGATCATGGCTCTATTGCCGTGAAGGGCGGCGTTATCTTTGACGCGGCGGACCCCTCCACACAAGCGGAGAAGGACATCCGCCAGAAGCGGCTTCACTTCGGCTTGGTGTTTCAGAATTTCAACCTCTTTCCTCAGTACACGGCATTGCAGAACGTCACGCTGGCCCGGGAACTGCTGGTCAAGGAACGGGGCGGCGAGAGCAAGGAGGAGATCATAAAAGCGGGCCGGGAGCTGCTGGCTCAGATGGGCCTGGCGGATCGGGCGGACCACTACCCCCACCAGCTTTCCGGCGGACAGCAGCAGCGGGTGGCTATTGCCCGGGCGCTGGCCCTCCACCCGGACATCCTCTGCTTTGACGAGCCCACCTCCGCTCTGGACCCGGAGCTCACCGGGGAGGTGCTGCGGGTTATCCGCTCCCTGGCGGAACAAAAAACCACGATGATCATCGTCACCCATGAGATGGCCTTTGCCCGGGACGTGGCGGACCAGGTGATCTTTATGGACGGCGGCATCATCGTGGAGCAGGGCGACCCCAGGGAGGTCATCGATCATCCGAAGGAGGAGCGGACGAAGCAGTTCCTCTCCCGGTATGCAAACGGTTGAATTTTCATTTGGATAAGGGGAGCAAGATTACAGTAAAAAGGAGTGCGGGAGGATTCTCCCGCACTCCTTTTTAAGCTCTTTTTCTGGGAATCAGCAGCATCTGGTCCTGGGGAATCTCCCCTTCCTCCTCCAGCTGGTTGGCGGAGAGGATGGCGGCGATGGTGGTGTTATATTTCTTCGCCAAATCCCAGGCGCTTTCCTGCCGCCCGATGCACCGCAGAACCAGAGAAGGCGCGCCGCCCAGGTCCTTGGTATTCTCCGTGTCCAGTTTCGCGGCGGAGACGCATACTTTTTTCACCCTGGCCGCCGCCTCTACGTGGAAGTCCACCGGGAAGCGGACCTCGATCCCCCGGTCGCCCAGAGTGCCCTGGACCTCCTCGGAGCAGATGGCCCGGGCGGTGACGCGGCAGTCCTCCGGCAGTTCCAGCTGACAACCGGCGTCGATGCTCCGCTCCGCCACCAGGGGCACGCCGCCTTCATCTAAATACATGGCCCGGACCGTCACGCCGGCCCGAAGAACCGCCATGCCTCCCTCCCGGCTGACGGACACCGTGCCGCACTTTGCCGACAGGGCCAGGATGGACTCGGCTACCACGCCGATTTCCAATACCTCCCGCAGGGTCTGGCGGCGGGTCAGGTTCTCGCAGAAGCTGGTGATGCTCAGCGGCGCGGCCTCATAGGTCATATCATAGGCGGTGGAATACAGGTCGCTGAGCAGGGTCAGCTCCTGCTCCTCCCGCAGCAGGGCCGTGGCATGGAGATACAGCGTCACGGCAATCTGGCGGCCCTCCGGGTCGTCGCCGTCGATTTGCAGGTCCGTACCCGTCAGCTGTAATTGCAGGCTGGCGGCAGAACCTTCCACGGCTCCCTCCACCTCCATAATCTGAGAAAAAGGCAGCTCCGAGGCGGCGGAGCTGCAGCCGCCGTTGTTGTCCCGGTAGAGCAGGCTGATGGAGAACACTCCCTTGAAAATCAGCTTGCTCCCCACAATTTTTGTCTCTGTGACGGTGCTGGAAACCTGACTGGTCAGCAGCTCCGCCGCCCCCTCCCGGCCTGGAGAGAGGTTCATCTCCTCGGTAAAGGTAAAGTCCTTCTCCGCAATGTGGGTCAAAAGAATGGCGTGCTGGTTCTCCTGGCGTTTTTCCACCTGGAGCCCCGGTTCCGCTTCCGTGTCGGCGCAGAAGACCAAGGGCTTGCGTTGGAAACCGGTTATATGGGTCACCAGCTTGCAGTGGGTAAAAATTTTCCGGGGGTTCAGCATCCGGGCCTCCAGAAATTCCGTCTCCGTCTCCGCCGTCAGGTGCTGGCAGCCCGGCAGGGCCCGGCCGTCGCTCTCGGCGGTGAAGGGGATGGCAAATTCCAGGGTGCGGACGCCGCTCTCCCCGTCGGGGGTATAGAGCACCGTGACCCGGACGGTGCCGGAGAGCTCCGCCTTTCCGTCCCGCAGCTCACGGCTGTGGAGGTAAACCTTCCCGTCCGTCTCGATGATGCGGGCAATATCGGGGCAGTAGTCCGGCACGATGGTCTCCGCCGTCTCCTCCTGGGTGAGGGTCAGCTCTCCGCCCGTGTCGTAGGCGTCCAAAGACACTTTTTTCAAATCCAGTTCCATGAAGAACTCCTTCCTTTCCCGGCAGGCATAGAATCCATGTCCTACTCTATGCGCCGCCGGGGCGGGATATGTTTCAGACCTTGAAAATCTTCTTCAGAATGCCCCGGAGCATTTTGGGGGACTTCCAAACGACGATATTCATATGACGCCTCCTCTCCATTCTCAACGCCGGCAGCAGGCGCAGCCGCAGCCGATCAGCAGAAACGCGACCAGGAACATCAGCACGCCCACCGGAAACACCACGGAAATCAAAATTCCCGCACCCAGGGCCACAGCGAAAAGACCCAGCAGGCGGATGCCTCCTCCGCCTCCGTTTCCGCAGCCCCCCATTCCAAAGCCGCCAAAGCTCCCGTTTCCACAGTTCATTGCGTCACGCCTCCTTTCCTTCCTCTCCAGTATATACGCGGAGGCTGTCCAGCGTGAAAAACGCCGCCCCAAAAATGGAGGCGGCGTTTTCTCACTTTTTCTCCTGCCAATCCCGCAGGGGCTTCAGCTCCTCGTAGAGGCGGAGGTAGCTGTCGTGGCGGCTCTTTTGCAGCTTCCCCTGCCGGAGCGCTTCCAGCACGGCGCAGCCCTTCTCCCGGGTGTGGCTGCATCCCACAAAGCGGCACTGGTCCAGATACGGGGCGAACTCCAGAAAGGTCTCCGGCAGGCGGCGCTTTAACGCAAAGTCCAGTTCCTCGGCGTCAAAGGAGGAAAAGCCGGGGGTATCCACCACCTCCGCCCCGCAGGAGAGACGGTGCAGTTCCACATGGCGGGTGGTGTGCCGCCCCCGGCCCAGGGCCGTGCTGACCTCCCCCACCTGGAGGTGAAAATCCGGGTCCAGCGTGTTCAAAATGCTGGATTTCCCTACGCCGGAGTTTCCTGTAAAGGCAGATAACTTTCCGGCTATCAGCCCCTTCAAATCCTCGACGCCTTCCCCGGTTTCCGCGCTGACCCGCAGGGTTGGGAAGCCGGAAGCCCGGTATATCTCATAGAGACGGTCCGCCGGGTCCAGGTCGCACTTGTTCAGCACCACCGCCACAGCGCAATCCTTCAGCGCGGCAATGGCGGCTACCCGGTCAATGAGAAAGGGATCTGTCTTGGGGATAGCGGCGGAGGCGATAACCACCAGCTGGTCGATGTTGGCCACAGCGGGCCGGGCAAACGCGTTCCGCCGGGGCAGGATTGTTTCCACAAACCCTTCCCCATTGCCCAGCTCCCGGACCTCCACCCGGTCCCCCACCAGGGGGGAAATCCCTTCTTTGCGGAATTTCCCCCTGGCCCGGCAAGTCAAAACCGTTTCTCCGGTGTCCACATAATAGAAGCCGCTGAGGGCCTTTTGAATCCGTCCCGTCATACTATTCAAATGTTATTTCCTGGGTCTGATCCTGGGCAAGCACAGTGTCAAAATAGACCTTGATGGTCTGCGTGCCGGAGCCTTTGAGAGTCACATTGGCTGTCATATCAGAGCAACGTACCCGTTCGTCATACTGCGGATTTTCTTCATCGCCCACGTAAACCTGTACCAGGACCGTCGTACCTCCATCCTGGGGCAGCGGGATTCCGATGGTTATTTCTTTGACGGTGATTCCCTTGCTGACTTTGAATTGAATGGTGTCCCCCTCTTCCACAGTGGTAAGAGGTTCCAGACTCTGCCAGATGACGCTGTTGGGCTCAGCCTCGCTTTCCACATATTCAATATCGCCCTCGCCGCAGACCAGGTGCAGGGAGTCGAGCAGGGTCCGCAGTACCTGGTCGATCTGCATGCCGACAAAGTTGGAAACGACCACCGGCTTTTGTTCCGTCCCCTTGCTGACGATCAGGCGGACGATGTCGCCGTCTTTCAGTTCCTCGCCCTCGGCAGGGATACTGCGAATGATAAAGCCCTCCGTGATCTCGTCGTTGAACTCCATTTCGGCCTCGTCGGCCATGATTTCCAGGTTGTATTTCGTCTTTAGGTCTTTCAGAATTACATTTGCCTGGGCCACGGTCTTATTGGTCACGTCCAGCATCTCTCCCGTGTCCTCCCCGGCGCTGACCCAGACCTCGATGGTCAGGTTGTCGCCCTTGCGGTGGCTTCCTTCTGTGGGATTCTGCCGGACGATGACCCCTTCCGGGTACTCGTCATTGAACTCGCTGCCCTTTTCCTCCAGGATGAAGACGTCCTTCACCTCCGCCAGGTTGGCGGCCTGCTCCGGCGTGTAACCCACCACCGAGGGCACCACATAGGTCTGGGGCTCCTGGGTCTGCTGCCGGATGGAATCCGTGACCATGTTAAACAGCACATAGACCAGCGCCAGGGCCAGCACCACCGTGATGCCCACCAGCACCTTCACCCCGGCGCCCCCCCCCCGGCGGGGCGGCTCATAGTCGTCGTCATAATCCCGGAAGCGCTCCCGGACCCGCTCCGGCTCCCGGTTTTTCGGCGTGGGATGAAGGGTCCGGTCATAGGTGCGGATGGGCTGAGTGGGCTCCGCCGGCTCCTCCGGCCGGAGATCCATCATGGTAAAGTCCAGGTTAATGTTGGGGTTCTTCCGGAAATCCTCCAGGTCGGCGATCATGGCGTCGGCGGAGGCGTAACGGCGGCTCAGGTCCGGGGTCATGGCCTTCATGCAGATGAGCTCCAGCTGCTGGGGGATCTCCGCGTTCAGCTCCCGGGGCGCCAGGGGCACGGAGCTGAGGTGCTGGATGGCCACGGACACGGCGGAATCCCCCTCGAAGGGCAGCCGCCCGGTGAGCATCTCATACATAACCACGCCGGAAGAATAGATGTCGCTGCGGGCGTCGGTCCGCTCCCCTCTCGCCTGTTCCGGCGAAATGTAGTGAACGGAGCCCAAGGCCTCCTGGGTCAGAGTCTGTGCGGAGTTTTCCAGGCAGGCGATGCCGAAATCGGCCACCTTCACGCTGCCGTCCCGGAGGACCATCACGTTCTGGGGCTTGATGTCCCGGTGGACAATGCCCCGGCTGTGGGCGTGGCTGAGGCCTCGCATGATTTGGGTGATGAAGTGCAGGGATTCCCGCCAGTTCAGCTGGCCCCGCTTCTCCATATATTGCTTTAATGTGATGCCGTCGATGAGCTCCATAACGATATATTCCGTGTCCCCTCCCCGGCTCACGTCGTAGACCGACACGATGTTGGGGTGGGACAACTGGGCCACGGCCTGGGACTCCGCGTTAAACCGGCGGCGGAAGTCCTCGTCCTGGGCCAGATCGCTTTTTAATATTTTTAACGCCACAAGGCGGTTGA
The DNA here is from genome assembly GCF_950073225.1 of uncultured Oscillibacter sp. NCBI lineage: Bacteria > Bacillati > Bacillota > Clostridia > Eubacteriales > Oscillospiraceae > Oscillibacter > uncultured Oscillibacter sp. Next base: position 116,558 of record NZ_CATMPS010000002.1, on the reverse strand, counting down.
GCCGGTGGCATTTCGCCTTGTAGACTACCGCCATGCCTCCGGTGCCGATGCGCTCCAGAATTTCATAGCGGTTGTCCAGCATTTTTCCAATGTACTGATCCATGCAGCTCCTCCTTCCTTACAGCTTCTTCGCCAGGACGACGGTGACATTGTCCGACGCGCCCCGGCTCTTGGAGATGGCCAGCAGCCGTTCCATACAGGTGTTCGTATCGCCGTGAAGGACCTCCCGCATAATCTCCTCGTCCGTGACCGTATTCACCAGCCCGTCGGTACACAGCAGGAGGAAGTCCCCCGGCAGGAGCTGGCAGGTGTAGCAGTCGCACTCCGGATCGATATCCGGGCCCAGCGCACGGGTGATGAGGTTCCGGTTGGGGTGGCGGCGGGCCTCCTCGGCGGTGATGTCCCCCCGCTCCACCATGTGCTCCACCAGGGAGTGATCCCGGGTCACCTGGTGGATGCGCTGCTTATTGATATGATACGCCCGGCTGTCCCCCACATTGGCGATGACCACGCCCCCGTCGAAGGAAACGGCGGAGACCAGGGTAGTCCCCATGCTGTGATACTCCTCCGAGGTCCGGGCGGCCTCCCGCACGGCGCGGTTCGCCAGGGCCACCGCCACCACGGAGATCTCCCGGAGCCGGTCCGGCTTGGCCTCCTGCGAGAGGCGCTTTTCCATCTCCGCGGAAAAGGTGTCCACGGCGATGCGGCTGGCCAGCTGTCCGCCGGCGGCCCCGCCCATCCCGTCGCAGACCACGCAGATCGTGTGTCCAAAAGCCGTCTTCACCGCGTAGGCGTCCTGATTCTCTTTACGGACGAGGCCGGTGTCGGTCATGCTCCATAGATTCATCATTGGGAATCCTCCCCTTTCTCTGCCTTCCTGCGGAGTTGTCCGCAGGCGGCGTCTATATCTCCACCCAGGCTCCGCCGCACGGTGGCGGTTAAGCCGTGAGATTCCAGGCGTTTTTGAAACGCCGCCGTCCGGCGGGAGGGCCGGAAGGGGCTTTCCGTCACGTCGTTCAGCGGAATCAGGTTCACATGGCCGGGCATCCCCCGCAGCCGCTTGGCGATGAGGTCCGCCTGCCAGTCCTGGTCGTTCACGCCGTCGATCATGGCGTACTCAAAGGAGATCCGCCGCCCGGTCTTCTGGAAATACGCATGACAGGCGGCAAACAGCTCCTCCACGTCATAGGCCCGGTTAACGGGCATGAGCCTGGACCGGGTTTCCCGGTCCGGCGCGTGGAGGGATACGGATAAGGTCAGCTGCAAACCCAGCTCCGCCAGGCGGCGGATGCCGGGCAGGACGCCGCAGGTGGACAGGGAGATGTGCCGCATCCCAATGTTCAACCCGTCGGGGCAGTTGACGATCTCCAGGAATTTCAGCACGGCGTCCAGGTTGTCCATGGGCTCTCCGATGCCCATCAGCACAATGTTGGAAATGGGAGCCCCGGAGTCCTTCTGGGTGAAGATCACTTGGTCCAGCATCTCCCCCGGGGTCAAGTCCCGGACCTTTCCCGCAATGGTGGACGCGCAGAAGGCGCAGCCCATCCGGCAGCCCACTTGGGAGGAGATGCAGACGGTATTCCCATGGTGATAGCGCATCAGCACGGACTCGATGCAGTTGCCGTCCGCCAGTTCCCACAGGTATTTGATGGTGCCGTCCTTGGCGGAGGCCTGTTTCCGGGCCGCCGTTGGAACGCTTAGGCTACAGGTTTCCGCCAGACGCTCCCGCAGGGACCGGGGCAGATTGGACATCTCGTCAAAGGAGGCCGTGCCCCGGCTCAACCAGGAGAAAACCTGCTTTCCCCGGAAGGCGGGCTCCCCCAGTCCCTGGAGGAAGTCCCTCAGCTCCGGGAGGGTCATGGATTTGATATCGGTCATGGTTCGCCTCAAACGCGCCGCGTCATGCGGCAGATGTAAAAGCCGTCGGTGTCGTGGAGGTGGGGCCAGAGGGTAATCTGCCCTTCCACCTGCCCAATGGGCTCCGGCAGAAGAAACCTTTCCCGGGAAAACTCCGGATGGGTCCCCAGGAACGCATCCGCCACTTCCTCGTTCTCCTCCGGCAGGATGGTACAGGTGGAGTAAAGCAAGGTTCCGCCGGGGCGGACATAACGGGCGGCGTTTTCCAGAATGGCGTTTTGGATCATCGGCAGGGTGAAGAGGTCGTCCGCCTTTTTCCGGCGGATATCCGGCTTCTTGCGGAGGATGCCCAGGCCGGAGCAGGGAGCATCCACCAGCACCAGATCAAAACCGTCCCGCCATTCCTCCCGAAAGACCCGCCCGTCGGCGGCCTCCGTGCGGATGGAGGTCAGTCCCAGCCGGGCCGCGCCCTCCCGGATGCGCTTCAGCTTATTCTCGTGGAGATCGCAGGAGATGATTTCTCCCCGGTCCCCCATGGCAATGGCGGCGGCAAAGGATTTTCCGCCGGGGGCGGCGCACACGTCCAGCACCCGGCCTTTGGGCCCCGCCGCCAGCACCGCCAAGCGGGCCGCCGGGTCTTGAATGTAAATCATGCCGTCCCGGAACGCCTGGAGACGCTCCAGGTCCCCCGTGCCTTGCAGCAGCAGACAGTCCGGAAGCCACGGGTGCGGCTCCGCCCGGACGCCCTCAGCCTCTAAGGCATGTACCGCTTCCTCCGTGGAACAGCGGAGGGTGTTGACCTGGGCGGCGGCGGGAGGCTGGCGGTTGCTGTTGGTTAAAAACGCCTCCGTTCCCTCCCGGCCCAGCAGGGCCAGCAGCCGCTTCACCAGCCATTTCGGGTGGCTGTAACGGATAGAGAGGTATTTGGCCTCATCCCGGTCCGGGATGGCGGGCAGAGCCTCCTTCTCCCGGCAGAGCCGCCGGAGGACGGCGTTGACCAAGCCCGCCGCCGCTTCCCTTCCCGCGTCCTTGGCCAGCTCCACCGACGTGTGAACGGCGGCGTTGTCCGGCACCCGGTCCAGAAAGAGAATCTGATAGGCCCCGATCCGCAGAATATCCGCCAGGGGCGGCTGGAGGTGGTCCAGCTTCTGGGAGCAGAAGCCGGAGAGGTAAAAGTCCAGCAGCGTCTCGTTCTGGATGACGCCGTAGACAATCCGGCTGCACAGCCCCGCGTCGGCGGGCGAAAGCCCCTTTAGATGCGATCCCAGCGCCGCGTCCGCCCAGGCCCCCCGCACGCGGCAGGCGGTCAGGACGGCCAGCGCTTCCCCACGGGCGCTCATCCCCGGCCTCCGCCCCGGCGGCTGTCACGCCCGCCGTTCCGGCCCAGGAAGATGAGCACATACCGCAGCAGCTGCAAAGCAGACATCAGCAGCGCCGCCACATAGGTCAGCGCCGCCGCCCGGAGGACCTTCCGGGCTCCGGTCAGCTCCTCATGGTCCAGCAAATTCCGGCCCTCAATGGTCTCCAAAGCCCGACGGGAGGCGTTGAACTCCACCGGCAGGGTCACCAGCTGGAAAAACGTCGTCAGGGAAAACAGCAGGATTCCCACCAAAAACAGGCTCTGGCTGTAGAACAGCAGCCCGATGAGCAGCAGGATCATGGAACAGCGGGAACCCAGATTCGTCACAGGCACAATGGCGCTCCGCAGACGAACCGGAGCGTAGCCCACGGCGTACTGGACAGCGTGGCCCGCCTCGTGGGCCGCCACACCCACCGCCGCCACGGTGGCGGAGGAGTACACGGCTTGAGAGAGATAGATGGTATTGTCCCGGGGGTCGTAGTGGTCCGTCAGCTTGCCCCGGGTGGAGGTGATGGTTACATCGTAAACCCCGTTGGCCCGGAGCACCGCCTCCGCCGCCTGGGCGCCGGTGAGGCGGCGGCGGTTGGAGACCCGGCTGTACTTATCGAAGCTGCCGCTGACCTGGACCTGGGCCCAGAGGGACAGGATCATCACCGGGATCAGCAGAAGGAAATAGATGTTGTTGGCCAGGAAGTCTCCGTAGCCACCATAATAATAAGGCATAAGCACCCTCGAATTTTAGCGTTGAATGGGATGTCCCAATAAATAAGCCCCGGCGGACATGCGCTTGCCGCCTTTGGCCTGGAGCTCCGTCACCCGGAGGATCTTCCCGTCGCCGCAGGCGAGGTCTATCCCCTGCTTCCCCGCCGCCGTCACCGTGCCGGGGCGGGCCGAAGTTTCCTCTCCGGTTTCCTGCACGGCGTAGAGCTTCATCTCCTCGCCGCTGATGACGTCCGTCGCCGCGCAGGGCCAGGGAATCAGGCCCCGGACCTGGCAGCTGATTTCATGGGCGGAGCGGGTCCAGTCCACGGGGGACAGCTCCTTCCCCAGCATGGGGGCGTAGGTGTGTTTTTTGTGGTCCTGGGGAATACGCGCGGCAGTCCCATCCCCAAGGGCTTTGACAGTCTCGGAGAGGGCCTCCGCCCCCAGCTCCGCCAGGCGCCGGGTGAGCTCCTGGGCGTCCTCCGTCTCGCCGATGGAGGTGGACCTTTGCAGGATGACGTCCCCCGCGTCCAGCTCCTTGGCCATATACATGATGGAGACGCCGGTCTCCGTCTCCCCGTTCAGCACCGCCCAGTTGATGGGCGCCGCCCCCCGGTACTTGGGCAGCAGGGACGAGTGGACGTTGATGGAGCCCAGGGGCGGCACGTTCAAAATGTCTTCCGGAAGCAGCTTTCCATAGGCCGCTACCACAATCAGCTCCGGCTTCAGGGAGCGCACCAGTTCCAAACTCTCGGAATTCCGCAGCGCTGCGGGCTGATAAACCGCCAATTTATTTGTGAGGGCATATTCCTTTACAGGCGTTGGTGCGAGCTTGTGCCCTCGATTTTTCGGCTTGTCCGGCTGGGTCAGAACGCCGCAAATCTCGTGTCCGTCCTCCACAAGACGGCGGAGAGAAGCTACGGCAAAGTCCGGCGTGCCCATGAAGAGAATGCGCATCAGTCCGCCCCCTCTTCCTGGCTGAAATACTCCTCCACTTCCTCATCTGTCAAGAAGCGGTCAATATGCTCCGTGTAAAGGTGACCATCCAAATGTTCCAGCTCGTGGCAGTAGCAGCGGGCCGTCAGGCCCTCCCCCTCCACTTCAAACCACTTTCCGTCCCGGTCCTGAGCACGGACCCGCACGTAATTGGGCCGGGTTACCAGCCCCCATTTGCCGGGAACGCTGAGGCAGCCCTCTGGGCCGGTCTGTTCTCCGCTCTGTGCAATGATGGACGGATTGATGAGTTCGATGTATTCCTCCGTGTCGTCGTCCATCACCACACAGGCCCGGCGGAGAACGCCCACTTGCGGAGCCGCCAGTCCCGCGCCCCCTGCCTCGGAGAGTGTATCCAGCAAATCATCCATCAGCAGATGCAGGCGGCGGTTAAATTCTGTTACCGGACGGCACACCTTATTCAGGCAGTCCTCACCCTGCACCACAATTTTGCGTAATGCCATTCTTTGAACCTCCTAGTCCGCGGCATTGCATTCCGCGAAAATGTTAAATCCCCGGTTTGCGCTGTTTCCGGCAAAGGTCCGCAGCAACCCGCCGATTTCCTCCCGGGTTTCTTTGTCATTTTTGCCCATCAGCAGGATACGGTAGCGGTAACGGTTGTTGACCTTTAAAACCGGAGCCGGGGCAGGGCCCAGCACTTCGCCGTCCCCAAACCTCCTCCGCAGCGCGTCCCGGACGCCGATGGCCGTCCGGAGCACCGATCCTTCTTCCACGCCGGAGACCGTAAGGGTGAAGAGATCGGCGAAAGGCGGAAGGCGGCGGAGCTTCCGCATATGAATCTCGCTCTCGTAAAAACGGTCGTAGTCCTGCCGGGCGGCGCATTGAATCACACCATTTCCCGGCGTGTAAGTCTGGATGACTGCCCGGCCGCATTTATTTCCCCGGCCCGCCCGGCCTACCACCTGGGTCAGCAGGGCAAAGGTCCGTTCCGCCGCCCGGTAATTCTCCACATACAAGGAAAGGTCGGCGGCCAAAACCCCCACGAGGGTCACATTCTCAAAATCCAGCCCCTTGGCTACCATCTGGGTGCCCAGCAAAATGGGAATGCGTTCCTTCTCGAAGCGCCGCAGCAGCTTTCCGTGGCCCTCCGCCGTGGTATCCGCGTCCATCCGCAGAATTCCCGCGCCGGGAAACAAGCCCGCCAGCTCCTCTTCTACCTTCTGGGTGCCCGCTCCCACCCGCTTCATGATGCCGCCGCAAACCGGACAGGCGTCAAAGCTCCTCTGGGAGTGTCCGCAGTGGTGGCACATCAGCCGTCCGTTGGCGGAGTGATAGGTCAGAGGCGCGCTGCACCGGGGACACTCCGGCACATGGCCGCACTCCCCGCAAAGCAGCATCCTGCTGCTGCCCCGGCGGTTCAAAAAGAGGATGCTCTGCTCTCCCCTTTCCAGGTTTTGTTCCAGCTCCCGCCGGAGGTCCGCCCCAATGAGGCCGGGATTCCCGGCCTTGATCTCCTGGCGGAGATCGGCGATAAGAACTTGAGGGAGACTCTGCTCATTATACCGGCGGCGAAGCAGCTCTTTGTGATACTGCCCCGCCTCCGCCGCCCAGGCCGTCTCAATGGACGGCGTAGCGGAGCCCAGAAGCAGCAGAGCCTTATCCCGGGCGCAGAGATATTTGGCAACGTCCCGTGTATGATACCGGGGCGGATTTTCCGATAGATAACTGCCCTCCTGCTCCTCGTCCAAAATAACAACGCCTAGATTTTGCAAGGGGGCGAAAATGGCGGAGCGGGTACCCAGCACCACCTTGACCTCTCCCCGGCGGATGCGCTTCCATTGGTCATAGCGCTCCGTCATGCGAAGGCCGCTGTGAAGCATTGCCGCGCCGTCTCCAAAATAAGAAGAGAATTTCCCCATCATCTGTGGCGTCAGCACAATTTCCGGCACCAGGACAATGGCGGTTCTTCCTTTGGACAGTATCTCCTGGACCAGCCGCAAATAGACCTGGGTTTTTCCGCTTCCGGTCACGCCCTGCAAAAGCGCGCCGGAGGCCCGGCCTGCCTCCGCCAGTCCGAGGAGCCGCTCAAAAGCCGTCTGCTGTTCCTCATTCAGCACGATGGGAGGTCCCGGTTCCGTGTTTCCCGGCAGGAAGACCCGCAGCTCTTCCGCCTCGGAAAAGGCCAGCAGCCCCGCCTTCTCCATTTCCCGCAAGGTTCTTGCGGAAGCGCCGGTAAAGTAGGTAATTTCCGCACAGGCCGTCTTTCCGTTTGCGGCCAGCAGCTTCACCACCTCATAACGGGCGGGAGAGGAATGCTTCTTTGCCTCCGTCAGGGCCAGGGCCTCTTCGGCACTGAGGGCCAGCTCCGCCATCCGGCGGGTCTTGTCCCCTACCTTCTGCTTTGCCGCCGTCTCATGCCAGACCACTCCCGCCTTCTCCAGAGCCCGGAGCGCCGGAAGAATGTCGTCCCCGCAGACTTCCCGCAAATCCTCCAGCCCGGCGGAACCGCCGGAGCGCTCCAGCGCATCCAGAATCTCCACCCCCCGGCGGATCCCCCCGGCGGCGGCTTTGGCCGTCTCCGGGTCCAGTTCCGCCTGTATGCGCCAGATCTCTTGAAGGCGGTACCAAAGCCCCGCAGGCAGAATGGTCCGGATCGCCTCGGACAAGGTGCAGAAATACCGCTGCCGCATCCAAAGGGCCAAGGCCAATCCGTCTCCGTCCAGTACCGGCTCCCGGTCCAACACGGCGGAAAGGGCCTTCAGGCCCTGGACCTTCTTTCCCTCGCCCCTGGCAAGAATCATGCCCTCCGACAGTTTGTTTCCCCGACCAAAGGGTACGGTCACCCGGACGCCGGGGACCGCCGAATCCTTCAGCTCCGCCGGAACCAGATAGTCATAGGGTTTGTCGATGTGATAAGGCGCGGCACTGACCGCCACTTTTACGATGGGTGAGGTCTCCATCCGGCGGCGTTACGCCTCTTCAGCGGCCGTGTCAGCGTCGCCGGAGGTGAGTTTGCCGTCAGCCACCTCGTGGATTGCCAGAGTCACCGGCTTTTCATCCAGGTGAAGCCCGGTCATCTCGGCTTCTTCCGCAATCTGGCGGGCCCGGCGGGCCACCACGTTTACCAGCATATAACGGTTGGGGATATAAGAATTGAGCTTGCTCATGGCGGGATACAGCATCATAGTCAATTGACTTCCTTTCCTGTTGCAGTTTATGGCAATTACTTACCGCTGATGATCTCCATACGCTCCTGGGGACGGCAGTGCTCGGCGGTCATAATGGCCTCCAGCTCCCGCACCGCGTTTTCCACGGAATCGTTGATGACAAAGTAATCATAGGTATGCGCCGTCTGAAACTCCACCTTGGCCCGGACCAGCCGCTTTTGGATTTTCTCCTGGCTGTCCGTCCCCCGTGAGCTGAGCCGGCGTTCCAGCTCCGCCCAACTGGGCGGGGCGATGAAAATGCGGATTGTCTCCGGCCGCTTGGCTGCGATTTGAATCGCGCCCTGAATCTCAATGTCTAAAATCACGTCCTTCCCCTGCTCCATGGCCTCGTCCACAAAGCGCTTCGGCGTGCCGTAGAAGTTTCCCACATACTCGGCATACTCTAAAAATTGATCTTCCGCAATCCACTGCTGAAAGGTTTCCACATCCAGAAAGTGGTAGTGGACGCCGTCCGTCTCACCCTCCCGGGCAGGGCGGGTGGTGGCGGACACGGAGAAATACAGGTCGTCCCTCTTGCTCAAAAGCGCCTGGAGCACCGTACTCTTCCCCACGCCGGATGGTCCTGACACGATGAACGTCTTTCCCTTTTTCATGCTTCCTCCTCTTCCCCCGCGCCGAATTTTTCCGGCGGCAGGGCTGACAAAATCACATGGTCGCTGTCCATGATGAAAATGGACGCGGTTTTCCGCCCATAGGTGGCGTCGATGAGCATCCCCCGTTCCCGGCTCTCCTGGGTCATGCGGCGAATGGGGGCGGAATCCGGGCCCACAATGGCCACCACCCGCTCTCGGGAGACCATGCTCCCAAAACCGATATTGATGAACTCCATACTCACTCCACGTTCTGCACCTGTTCCCGCATCTTCTCCACTTCGGCTTTCAGGTTCACCACCACTTGGGCGATGGACACGTCGCCGCATTTGGACCCGATGGTATTGGCCTCCCGGTTGACCTCCTGGATGAGGAAGTCCATCTTCCGCCCCATGGGCTCCGTGGATTCCAGCATCGTCTGAAGCTGCGCCGCGTGACTCCGTAAACGGACGGTCTCCTCATCCACCGCCACCTTATCGGCGTAAATTGCCGCCTCGGTGAGAATGCGCTGAGGGTCGATGGAAGCGCTTTGCAGCACCTCCTGCATCCGGGCGGTGAGCTTGGCGCGGTACTCCGCCACTGTCTCCGGGGAGCGGGCCTCCACCTGCCCCGTATACGCTTCAATGGCTCTCAGGCGGTTCCCAATGTCCTCCGCCAGCCGGGCGCCCTCCACGCCCCGCATCTCGTTGAACGCGGCCAAGGCCGCGTCCAGCACGGCGCAGAGGTCGGCGCTGACGGTTTCAAGGTCCTCATCCGCCTTGGTGACGGACAGCACGTCCGGAAACCGGGCCAGGACCTCCGGCGTCGCCTTATACGCCGCGGGGCCACAGATCTCCGCCAGCTCATTCAAGGCGGCGGCATACTGCCCCGCCAGCTCCCGGTTGACCGTTACCTGCGTCACATCGGCGGCGGAGGCGTCTACGGTGACGAACACATCCACCTTTCCCCGGGAGACCGCCTTCTGGACCCGCGCCTTCAGCGCGTCCTCGGCAAAGATATACAGTCGGGGCATCTTCACCGTACAGTCCAAATAGCGGTTATTAACCGCCCGGACCTCTACCGTGATATCCCGACTGTTCCTCGTCTCTCTGGCCCGGCCATAGCCGGTCATGCTCTTAATCATGGCAATCTCCCCTTATTTTCAGATAAAGCAGCAGTAGCCGCCGTTGCACAGGGTATAGGCACAGCAAAGGGTCAGGCAGGGATTTCCGGCGCACAAGGTCCCAAAGGGCTCCCCTCCGGGGCGGTAGGGCGAGCCGTTCCTCATCAGGTTCAGCGCCCGCTGGTACTCCGGGTTGTTGGGTTCCATTTGACAGGCGGTCTGGTAATAACGCATCGCCTCGTCCATCCAGCCTCTTCGGTAGCAAACCGCGCCCTTGAGAAAATTCCACTCGGCGTTGTGGTCGCCGGTATTGTTTAGAAGCGCCTCCGCCCGGGCAATATCGCCCATCTGGATGGCGGCTCGAACCTGCTGGAAAACGGAGGAAGACCCGCTGGAGCCATAGGACTGCTGCCAGCCTCCGGCGTAGGAGGCGCCGGTGGTCCTGCCCCCGCCGCTGCGCCGTTTGTTGATCTCCTCGTAAGCGGCGTTGATTTCCTTCATTTTCTCCTGGGCCAGGTCGGCCAGGGGATTGTCATGGTAATTGTCCGGGTGATATTTCCTTGCCAGCTCCCGATAGGCCCGCTTGACCTCGTCGTCGGTGGCGCTCTCCGAAATACCGAGTACCTGATAGGGATCGTTCATGTGTTTTTCTCCTGCGTTTCTCTCTTGTTTCCCCCGCCCCGGAAGGTGCCGTCCAGCACCGCCTTTCCCACGCGGAAAAGGCCGGTATAGAGGGTGGTTTCCAAAACCGGCGTCCAGACGCCGAAGTCCCACAGCTCAAAGGCGGTGGCCATCATATGGATGGAGTGGTCCAGGGTCGCGGCGAAGCTCTGCCGGGCTTCCTCCGTCCAGACGCCATCCGTCAGCCCATAGCGCAGGGCCACCGGGTTGTAGTTTCCCGAGGCGGCGTCTTTTTTCAAATCGTCCGCCGCGTCTACCAGGTAGACCCAGCGGCCCAGGTGGTAGAATATCTGCTCCAGCACCCGCCGCCGGACCGGCTCGTTCACCGCCTGGGCGGCTCCCTGCAAAAGCACGGCGAAGGTATCCGCCGCCCGGTCCATAGACGGGCAGTTCTCCCGTTCCAGCTCCGCCAGCCGGTTCAGCTGGCAGCGGGTGGATACATCAAACTCCGGCCGGGCCTTGGCGGCTTTCCGGTAGGCCCGTTCCAAAACGGCGGAGGCCCCCCGGTATTTCAAGCCGTGGAAGCGGTCATGGTCCTCCACGCCGTCCCGGGCCTGCCAATAAGCTAAAATCACGCTTTCGTCCGCCGCCAGGGCCAGCGCCGGGCTGGATTCCAGCCGTTCCCGCCCGTGGACGAGATGGGCGGCGCAGCGGCCGTGATGGATGGGGCCTTCCTCTTTCTCCGAAAGAAGGATGGCCAGGAAGGTGAAATCGTAGTTCAGGATAAACCGTGCCGCCGTTCCGTACCGTTCCCCCAAGGCGTGACAGAGCCCGCAGTAGGCCCGGCCGAAGCGTTTTAACTCCTCCTCCGGCAGATCCTGAGGCGGCCTGACATAGCCGAACATCAGAACAGCCGGACAATGGTAAAGGACAGTCCCCCCCTGGCCCGGAGGCGGCGGTCATAGCTGATAGCCCCCAAGATGCCCAGGATGAAGCCCGCGGCTGCGGCGGTGTACTGGACCGCCACGCTGGCGGTCACCGCCATGGCGGCAAGATAGCCCAGAAAGAACAGGGCCACTGGGATCAGATAAACCAGAGCTACAATGCGAAGCATTTTCTTGGTACTGCTCTCCACCACAACCTTCTGCCCCGGAAGGGCCCCGATGGGATTCAGCGCCTTGGCATGAACTGCCGCGCCGGTGACGCCGCAGCCCGCGCACTCCTCGCAGTCGTGGCCGCAGGCGGATTTCCGGGGGACGGAAATCTCGGCATGCCCGGAGTCCAGAATTCGTTCAACCGTTGCAATCTGCGTCATGGCGTTCCCCCTGTCTGCGCGTCTTCCCCGGCGGGAGCGGCGGCCTCCACGTCTTCCGGTCCCGCTTCCTCCTCCGGCGGCGGCTCCTCGCCGCCCTCCCGGATAGTGACCTGAATCTGATACAGGCCGCTGATGCCCACATCTCCCTTGTTTACCGTCACTTCCGCGGGAATGGTATAGGTGCCGGAGGCGGCGGAATAATCGTCCAGGTCCACCGTTACGGCAATGTCCTCTCCCGTGAGGGCGGCAACGTCCGCCTCGGTGCCAAAGACCTTCACCGCCAGGCTGTCCGTCAGCAGCTCCACGCGTTTGCCCTCCGGCAGGTTCAGCCAGGAGATATTTTCCGTAGAAATCGTAGCGCTGGTCATGTCCTTGAACCGGATGCGCAGGGCGGCCCGGGTGACGCCGCTGACATTTGTGCAGCCGTCCGGCAGGATGATGGGGTAGTTGGTGGTGGTGTAGTTCTCCGAGGCCGTGGTCCCCAGCTCCAGCAGGTTGTAGGCGGGACTCAGCTTCAGGGTCTCCACGTCCTTAAGCCTGGTGGCGTCCCCGGTGACGGCGATGGTCTGGGGTTCAATGACATACTCCGTGTTCCGGGCGCGGCAGCCAGGGGCGTCGATGAAGTCCACCGCCAGGTGCAGCTCCTTGGTGACGAACACTGGCAGCGTGGCCCGGACGGTCTCCGCCGAGGAGTAGATGCCGGACTTGTCCAAAATCCGGCCGTTTTCGTCATAATACTGGAGCTCCAGGTCCCGGGATACCGTCTCTACCGCGTTGGCGCCGATGTCCAGGGTGACCTTGGCGTAGCTGATGGGGTTGATGTCCTCCTGAAGGCCCCGGACCTCCACCTCCGTGTGGGAGAGCTCCACCTGCCCGGCGGAATAGGTGTCCGCCACGCCGCCCACCAGCTCGCAGCTGACGTCGATGGTCCGGCTGTAGAGCTCACTGATGTTTACCGTCGCCATGCCAAAGCTGGCGTTTTCCCGCTGGATGGCGTTGTTGCCAAATCTGGAATCCGTAAAGCTAACGACGTAGTTGACCCGCTGCACCCCGGCGCTGGTCACATCATAAAGGCTGGCGGTCACCCGGATATGCGAACGGTCCAGGCTGGAAATCAGCCAGCGGGTGCCCTTCAGCTCCAAATCAATGGTGCGGTCCGTGTCCTCGTCTACCAGCATCAGCCCCCGGTCCGTCAGGGTGCTCTCATATAAATACTCAATGGGGATCTCCAGGAACTCCCGGGTTTGGGTCTGCGGCGTGCCGTTGGGGCCGCTGGTTAAATCGGCGTAGAGCCAAATACCGGCGGCTACCAAAATGGACAGCAGCACATAGACGACCCTCCGGCGTCCGATCTTCTCGTTTTCCACCTTACGCACCTCCGTCCTTCCTGGAGCGCAGCAGGCCCGTCAGGCTGAATTTCTGCTTTTCCGTCCCGGCCTCCTCCTGCGGAAGCAGTTCGTTCCGCAGGAGGTTATCCAGGGTCTCCGGCTTCAAATGCCGTTTCAGCATTCCGCCGGTGGCCACCGAGATAGAGCCGGTCTCCTCCGATACGATGACCACCACCGCGTCGGAGTTTTCGCTCATGCCGATGCCCGCCCGGTGCCGCATGCCTAAATCCCGGGACAGATTCACGTTCTTGCTCAGGGGGAGCATGCACCCCGCCCCCAGCACCCGACCGTGGCGGACGATGACCGCCCCGTCGTGCATGGGCGCCTTGACAAAAAAGATATTTTTCAAAAGCTCGCTGGACACCGCGGCATCCAGCACTGTGCCGCTGCGGACCATGTCGTCCAAAAGAATCTCCCGCTCGAACACAATCAGCGCGCCGGTACGGGACTGGGACATCTCCGAACAGGCCAGGACGGTCTGCTCGATGGTCTGCTCCAGAACGCTGGCGTTCTCCGTCCGGGTGAAGAGGGCCAGGATGCGGCGGCTTCCCATCTCCTCCAAAATCCGGCGGATCTCCGGCTGGAACAGGATGATGAGCGCCAGCACTCCCACCTCCACCATTCGGCTCAGCAGATAGTAGATGCCGTTCAGTCCAAACAGGTAGCTTAAAAGCAGAGCCGCCAGGAAAACGAACAGCCCCTTCAAAAGGCTGGCGGCTTTCGTAGTCTGCACCAGGGTCAGTACTTTATAGAGCGCGAACGCCATGATGGCAATATCCAAAACATCCGAAACCTCAATGGTCAGCAGATACCGGCCGATGGTGGCAAACAGCTCCGTCAGCGTCACATTCATTTTACGTCGTCATCCCTTTCCTCTGGGCCGCCGGGAAAGCGGCTGTTTCCGCTGAGAGAAACGTCAGGTCATGAATACTATAGATTATATAGAACCCGGCGGTAAAAAGCAAGGTAAACCAAGGGAAAATTACCGGAAAATTCACGGTCTGTTCAGAAAGCCCGCCCCAAGGCCCCAGGAAACACCCGGAGCAGCCGGGCTACCTCCTCCGGCGTGTTGAAATCGGAAAAGCTGACGCGGACGGTGCCGGTGTCCAGCGTTCCCGCCGTTCGGTGGGCGCTGGGAGCGCAGTGAATGCCCGTGCGAACGGCGAATCCCCGTTCCGCCAGGGCGGAGCCGATGCTTTCCACGTCCAGTCCCTCCACCGTCAGGGACAGCACCCCGGTCTGATGCCGAAGGCCGGGAGAGGCGAAGATTCGCATACCCGGCATGGCCGCCAGCCCCTGGGCGGCAATTTGGGTCAGGTGCTTTTCATGGGCCAGAATTTTTTCCTGCCCTCCCCGGCGGACATAGCGGATACCGGCTAACAGTCCTGCGATTCCAGGCATGTTAAGCGTCCCGGCCTCCAGACGGTCCGGCAGGAAATCCGGCATCTGCTGCTGGATAGACTGGCTTCCCGTTCCCCCCTCCAGAAGGGGCCGGGTGGGAACGTCCTCCCGGCACAGCAGTACGCCGGTGCCTTGGGGGCCGTAGAGTCCCTTGTGCCCCGGCATAGCGATAAAGGCCGCGCCAAGAGCTCCCATATTCAGGGGCAAAACCCCCGCAGACTGGGAGGCGTCGATGATAAAGGGCACTCTCCGGCTCCGGCAAATGGCCGCGATGTCCTCTACCGGCTGGATGAAGCCAAAGACGTTGGACACATGGCTGCAAACCACGGCGTCGGTCCCGGGGACAATGAGGCGGTTAAAAGCCGCCGTCACCGCCTCCGGCTCAAACAGCGGGGCGGCTGCTACGGAAACATCTGCCCCCAGGGCCTCCAAGGGCCGGGTGACGGCGTTGTGCTCATAGCCGGAGATGACTGCCTTCCCCCCCGGCGGAACCAGGCTTTTGATGGCGATGTTCAAGGCGTGGGTTGCGTTGAGCGTGAATACCACTTGCTCCGGGTTTTTCATGCCGAACATCTCCGCCAGCTCCGAGCGGCACTGAAAGGCCGCGTCGGCGGCCCGGGCAGCGGCGGAATAACCGCCCCGTCCCGGGGAACTCATGGCGGCCAAGGCCTCCCACATGGCGGCGGCAACGGAAGCGGGCTTCTGAAAGCTGGTGGCCGCGCTGTCAAAATAAATCATGCCTCCACCTCCTGGTACAGGCCCTTCTGGAACAAAAATATTTGAACGGGGTCCAGGCCGTCCCTGTGCAGGGCGGTCAGAGCCCCCGGCAGATCGGAAACCGCTATGCGCACGGCATAGGCGCAGCCCATGTCCGTCAGGTCTCTGGGAGGCCGGAAGACATGGCAGCGGATGCCCGCCCGCCCCAGGGACTTCTGCATCCGCTGGGCGTAGGTTACGGAGCGGGCCAGGATGATATAGTGCTCCACAAACACTCCTCCTTTCTCTCCCATATTATGGGACTTGGAGCGAAAGGTGTCAGGGCACAAAAACGCCCCGCGGAAAAGCGGGGCGCGGAAATCGATTTGGCATGGTACGCGCTTACGAGGGGCTTTGTTCCAGCAAAACCACGGCATGGGCCGCCATGCCGGAGCCGTCCCCGGTGAAGCCCAGCCCCTCCTCGGTGGTGGCCTTGACGTTGACCTGCTCCGGCTCAATCCTCAAGGCGGCGGCGATGTTCTCCGCCATTTGGGCCTTGTAGGGGGCCACCTTGGGCGCTTGAGCCAGCAAGGCCGCGTCAATGTTCACCACGGCAAAGCCCTTCTCTCCCAAAAGGCGGCCCACCTCCCCCAGCAGCTTCAAGCTGGAAATGCCCTTGTAAGCCGGGTCCGTATCCGGAAACAGCTTTCCAATATCCCCCAGGCGGGCGGCTCCCGCCAGAGCGTCCATGACGGCGTGAACCAGCACGTCCGCGTCGGAGTGGCCCAAAAGGCCCTTGTCCCAGGGAATTTCCACACCGCCCAGAATCAGCTTCCGCTCCGGGACCAGACGGTGAACGTCGTAGCCGTGGCCGATCCGCAGATTCGTCATCGCCCTTCCTCCCGAGCCTTCACGACGGCTTCCGCCAGAATCAGATCCGCCGGAGTGGTGATTTTCAGGTTTTCCTCCTCGCCCTCCACCAGGAAGACCACCTTCCCCAGCCGCTCCACGGCAGATGCGTCGTCGGTGACAGGGGCCTCCTGCTCCAGGGCGGACTGGAGAGCGGCCTTCAACAGGCTGGCCTCAAAGACCTGGGGGGTCTGGACGGCCCGAAGCCGTTCCCGGTCCAGGGTCCCCTCCACTCCGCCGTCCTCCCGGACCGTCTTTACCGTGTCTTTCACCGCCACGGCGGGGACGGCGGCGGAGCACCGGGCGGCAGCGGACACGACGCGATCCACCAGCTCCGGCGTCACCAGAGGCCGGGCGCCGTCATGCACCGCCAAAAGCTCCATATCCGGCGAGGCCTCCAGCGCCGCCAGCAGCACGGAATGGACCCGGTTTTCCCCGCCCCGGATTACCTTTGTGCACTTTGTCAGACCATAGGTCCGGCAAAGCTGAGAGATCTCCAGAATGTCCTCTTCCCGGGCGGCGACAATGATCTCGTCCACACTCCCGGCCACTTGAAGGGCCGCCAGGGTCCGTACTAAAACCGGAACGCCCTCCAGCGGCTGGAGCAGCTTGTTCACGCCGCCCATTCGGGTGGAACTGCCCGCCGCCGCCACCAGCGCGGCACAGCGGGGTCGCCTGGCTTCCCGCACTTTTTTAAAAAACGGCAGCATTGCAAAACCCCTCTCTGCCCCAGCGGGGCCCTTGCGCCATTTTACTGTGGAACCGGCGGCTTCTGCATCACCGCCCGTTCCAGCCGCTCTTCCGCGTCCTGGTAGGCGCAGCCCTCCACCAGCGCGATCTCGGAGATGATGATCTGCTTCGCGCTGTGGAGCATCTTCCGTTCCCCCGTAGATAGCCCGCGCCGGGAATCCCGCCGCATCAAGCCCTTCACCACCCGGGCCACCTCGTTGAGGTTCCCGCTTTTCAGCCGGAGAAGGTTTTCCTGATAGCGCTTGTTCCAATTGGCGTTGGACTCCACCTCCAAGGCGGGGATGCCGGCGAAAAACGCCTCCGCCTCCGCTTCTGAAATGATGGTCCGGATACCGATGGCCTGGCAGTTGGCGGTGGGAATCTTCAAAGTCAGCCCGCCTACGGGCATTTTGAAGACATAGTACTCCTTCACTTTGCCCGCCACCTTTTCCTGGATGACATCATCGATGACGCCTGCCCCGTGCATAGGGTGCACGATCAGGTCTCCGATTTGGAACATGGACACCCCTTTCCCTGTCGCGGCCTCCGCCGCTGTGTTGTTTGCCTCTTGATCCGCTCGATTCCATGCTGGTTCGAATTCCGTGCCGGTTTTTCCGATTCCGTGCTAAGACTGCCCTGGGTAGGGACTGCTGTCCAACGAAGTTCCTGTGAGACAAACACCACACAGCAGAGGCCCCGCAGAGAAAGCGGCGGCTCAGCGCTTATTGGAGCGCCGCCAAATGCGCATTTTTTCCGCCTCGGCGATAAGCTCTTCCCGGAACTGGGGATGGGCCAAGCCGATCAGGCCCTCCGCCCGTTCCCAGGTGGACTTGCCCTTGACGTTGAATTTTCCGTACTCCGTCACAATCCAATGGAGGTTTGTGCGGGTGGCGGTAACCACGGAGCCCTCCACCAAGGTGGGCCGGATGCGGGATTTCAGCTGGCCGGACTTCTTGTCCGTGAAGGACGAGGAGCAGCAGATGAAGCTCTTGCCGCCCTTGGCCAGGTACGCGCCCATGACGAAGTCCTGCTGCCCGCCGGCGCCGGAAATGTGGTTGATGCCGGAGGACTCGGAGGACACCTGTCCGTAGAGGTCGATGTCCACCGCTCCGTTGATGGAGGTAAATTTCTCGATCTGAGACACCCGGGCGATGTCGTTGACATAGCTAACCGGCGCGGCCATGCACTCAGGGTTGTTGTTCAAGAAGTCATAGAGCTTCTGGGTCCCGGCGGCAAAGGCATAGGTCTGCCGGCCCCGGTCGAAGGGCTTGCACGCGCCGGTGATGCGGCCCGCCATAGACATGTCTACAAAGGCGTCCACGTACATTTCGGTATGGACGCCCAGGTCCTTCAAATCGGACTCGGCAATCATCTTGCCGATGGCGCTGGGCATGGACCCGATGCCCAGCTGGAGGCAGGCGCCGTCCTCGATCTCCGGCACCACCAAATTCGCCACGGCCAGGTCCACCTCGGAGGCCGCGGAAGCGCCGCCCAAAATCTCCATGGGAGGGTTCTCTCCCTCCACCACCATGGCTACGTCGCTGATGTGTACGCAGTTCTCAAAGCCGCCCAGGCACACGGGCATGTTTTGATTGACCTCAACGATGACGGTTTTGGCGCAATCGCACACCGCCTTCAGATGAGAGCCCCCGGGGCCGAAGTTGAACCAGCCGTGCTCATCCATGGGGGCCACCTGGAACATGGCCACATCCAGGGTCTTGATGCAGTCCCGGTAATAGCCCGGCAGCTCGGAATAACGCAGGGGGATATAATAGGCAAAGCCCTCCTTGATGGCCTTCCGCTCAATGCCGCTCATATGCCAGGAATTCCAGGCAAAATGTTCAGCGGCGCCGGGCACATCAAAGATGGCGGGACGGCGGGTCAGGATGCCGCCCCGGATGTTTACGTCCTTCAACTCCCCCATGCGGGCAGCCAAGGCCT
The DNA here is from genome assembly GCF_950073225.1 of uncultured Oscillibacter sp. NCBI lineage: Bacteria > Bacillati > Bacillota > Clostridia > Eubacteriales > Oscillospiraceae > Oscillibacter > uncultured Oscillibacter sp. Next base: position 97,766 of record NZ_CATMPS010000002.1, on the reverse strand, counting down.
TGTCCAAGGCGTTGGGAGAGCAGACCGTCCAGCCGTAATCCAGCCAGTCGCCGGACTTGACGGCCTTGACGGCCTCGGCCGCGGTAGTCAGTTTCTGACGGTATTCCTCCTGGTAGCTCATAGCAGATTCCTCCATATAACTTTTTCTTTTGTCTCTTCGCAAGCGGCGAAAGGTAAATTTTTGCAGTATGACATTTCTATTCAATAGTATAACATCTCTGGGAAAATATTGCAACGTCAAAACGTGAAAAAAATAACATGTTTTTTGAAGAAAAGAGGCAGACCGATAGGCCTGCCTCTGAAATCTTGGGATTTTTCCGGTTTGTGAAGCCTTACTCCTCCGCCTCGTACTCCGCGGCTTCTTCCACAGAGGGGGCCAGCAGGGCGCGGATAGAAAGGGAAATCTTTTTCCGCTCCTCATCCACAGCGGTGATCTTGGCGTCCACAATCTGACCTTCGGACAGCACGTCCTCCGGTTTCTCGATGCGGCGATCGGCAATCTGGGAGATATGAATCAAGCCGTCCACGCCGGGAACTACCTCGGCGAAAGCGCCGAAGGTCATCAGCTTTACGATGCGGACGGAAGCCACGTCGCCCACGGCGTACTTGTCCATAAACACCTGCCAGGGGTCCACGTTGTGGTCCTTGACGCCCAGGGAAATCTTCCGCTTCTCGGGGTCGAAGGAGATGACGTAAACCTCCATGGTGTCGCCCACCTTGCACACCTCGGAAGGAGTCTTGATGCGGCTCCAGCTCAGCTCCGAGATATGTACCATGCCGTCCACGCCGCCGATGTCGACGAATACGCCGTAGGTGGTCATGGATTTTACGGTTCCGGTGTAGCGCTTGCCCACCTCGATGTTGGCCCAAATCTCCTCCTGGGCGGCCCGGCGGGCCTCGTCGGAGACGGAGCGGATAGAGCCCACCACCCGGCGGCGGGCACGGTTGACCTCTGTGATGCGGAGCTGGACCTTCTGGCCCTTCATGGCGGAGAGATCCGCGCCCCGGGGCTGGCCGCTCTGAGAGGCGGGAACGAACACCCGCGCACCCCTGACGGACACCACGATGCCGCCCTTGTTCTCTTCCGTGACAACGCCTTCCATTACCGTCTTCTCGTCCACGGCCCGCTCGATATCCTCCCAGGCCTTTACGGCGTCCAGGCGCTTCTTGGAGAGCTCGGCATAGCCCTCCACATCATTGACGCGGACGATGTAGGTTTCGATTTCGTCGCCTACCTTCACCACATCCTCAGGCTTCGCGTTGGGGTCGTCGGAAAGTTCGCTGAACTTGATGTAGGCCGCCTGCTTGGCGCCCACATCCACCTGCACCTCCGTCGGGGTGATGGCGGTGACGATGCCGGTTACCTTCTCTCCTGTATTTAAAGTTTTGAAGGACTGGTTCAGCAGTTCCTCAAAGGACTCCTCGTTGTTCTCCACCGCTTTGATTTCTTCACTCATGGCTGCATATACCTCCTTAATAATGCCCGCTGGCGTGGAAGCACCGGCCGTAAGGCCCGCAACAAAACAACCACTGAAAAAATCCGGCGGGAGCTCGTCCGCATTTTCGATCTGGACAACGCGGGAGCAGCTCTCCTTACAAATTTCCGTCAAATGTTTGGTGTTGGCGCTTTTACGGTCTCCTACCACGACCATGACGTCCGCTTTCGCGGCGAGAATGGCCGCTTCAGACTGACGCTTATGCGTAGCGGTACATATTGTATCAAATTTTTTTGCGTTTGTACACTCTTTTTTTACGATTTTCCAAGAAGTTTCAAAAAGTTCACGAATGCACGTTGTTTGTGCAACAACCGTCACCGGCGTTTCCCGGGCTTTTGGGTCCTGTTTCAGCCATTCTTCCACCGCTTCCGGACCGCTGAATATCAACGGATGCCCGCACCAGCTGGCGATCCCGGCCACCTCCGGGTGGGCCGCGTCGCCAATAATGACGGGAGTCCGGCCCTCCTCCTCCGCCTGGGCCGCCAGGATCTGAATGCGGCGGACATTGGGACAGGTGGCGTCCACACAGCGGACGCCACGGGCTTCCAAACAGTACAAAATCTGCTTGGACTCCCCGTGGGAACGGATAATCACCGTGTCGCCAGGCTGTAAAGCCTCTACACTTTCGGCCTTTTGAATTCCAATGCTTTTCAGTTCTTCCACTACATGAACATTGTGAATGAGGTCCCCCAGCATCCAGCAGCGGCCCGTCTCCGCCGCGGTCTGCCGGGCCAGCTCCACCGCCCGGCGGACGCCGTAGCAGAACCCGGCGCTCTGCGCCAGCGTCACCCGCACAGCGGCTTCCCTCCCACGGCCTGCCCGCCCAGGGCATAAGCCGCCGCCAGCAGGTCGTCGGCGATTTTCTGCATTTCCTCGGAGGTGCCCCGGCGGCCGGTGTAGTGCGGCTCGTAAGGGTCGCCGAAAATGATCCGGGTTTTATGGAACAGCTTCTTCTCCCCGTCCACAAAGACCGGCACCAGTGTAGCTCCTGTACGGACGCCGATCATGGCAACACCCGCCTTGGCCTGAGGCGGCAGGCCGTCTATGTAGCCGATCCCGTTTCGGATGGTCGTTCCTTCGGAAAAAATCAGCAGATTGTCCCCCTCCTTCAAAACCTGGATGGCGGTGCGGACGGTGCTGATGTCGTTGTTCCCCCGGCTGACGGGGAACGCCCCCACCTTTTTCAGCAGCCAGCCCAGGAGGGGATTTTGGAACAGCTCTTCCTTGGCCATGATGTGCAATCGATAATTGATGGGCAGGCGGAGGGCCACCAGAATGGGGTCCCAGTTGCTGGCGTGGTTCGGACAGAGGAGCACCCCGCTTTTCGGCAGCTTCTCCATACCCTCTACAGAGGTGGGATGGAGCACGCGGGCGACGAAGCCCACAACATAGTAAATCAAAATGAACAAGCGGTTGAAGGGTTTCATAGGCCAGTCCTTTCCCGAATGATCTCCAGCAGCGCCTCCAGGCTCTGCCGGAAGTCCAGCGCCGAGGTGTCCAGCAGCGCCGCATCCTCCGCCCGGCGCAGGGGAGCGGCCTCCCGGTGGGTATCCCGGAAATCCCGATCCTCAATGTCCCGGAGAACCTCCTCAAAGGGCTGGGGGGTCCCCCGCTCCTCCAGCTCCCGGCAGCGGCGTTCCGCCCTGGCCTGGGCGGAGGCCGTTAAGAACACTTTCACCTCCGCGTCCGGCAGGACCACGGTACCGATATCCCGGCCATCCATAATCACGTCATGCTTTCGAGCCAAATCCCGCTGGGTTTCCATGAGATAGGCCCGGACCACCGGAAGGGCAGAGACGGCGGAGGCATACCGGGAAATCTCGGGCAGCCGAATTTCCCCGCTGACATCCCGCCCGTTTAAAAACATGCGCTGCCCGCCTTCTCCGTCATACCGGAGCTCTATCCGCAGCGGCGGCAGCATCTCCGCCACGGCGGCCTCATCTCCGGGGTCTACTCCCCGGTCCCGGACGGAGAGTCCCACTGTCCGGTAAATCGCCCCGGTATCCACATATAAAAAACCCAGTGCGGCGGCGGCGGCTCTGGCCAAGGTGCTTTTTCCCGCGCCGGAAGGACCGTCGACGGCCACGCGTATCGTACTCATAAAGAAATCCTCCTAACCTTCGCCAGCTGCGGAAATCCCGGCGGCCCGACCGGTTGACCAGGCAATCTGGAGATTAAATCCGCCGGTATAGGCGTCCACATCGATGATCTCCCCGGCAAAGTAAAGTCCGCGGATCAATTTCGACGCCATGGTGGCCGGGTCAATTTCCCGCACCTTCACGCCGCCGGAAGTAACAATAGCCTCTGTTACCGGACAGGGCCCTGCGATAACCACGGGGAAATGCTTCAAAACCCGCAGCAGACCCCGGCGCTGTTCCCGGGTGATGCTGCGGACCTTTTCCCGGGGGTCGATTTCCGAGGCCCGGACAATCTCCGGAATCAGCTTTTTGGGCAGTAGGTCGTCCAAGGCGTTGCAAAAATCCTGATTGCTGTACTTCTCAAAATCCGACAGCAGCCGCCGGTCCAAAGCGGCTTCATCCAGCGCCGGTTTCAAGTCAATTTCCAAATGATACGCCCGTTCCCCAAAGCGCCGCATGTGGGCGGAGGCCGACAAAATCAGCGGACCGCTGAGTCCGAAGTGGGTGAACACCAATTCCCCAAAGTCTGTATAGATTTTTTTACTATTTTCGAAGACCGTCAGCCCCACGTTCCGAAGGCTCAGGCCCTGGAGGCTCCGCCCCACGCCGAAGTCTCTCAAGGGCACCAGGGAGCCCCGGAGGGGCGTCACCGTGTGCCCGGCTTCCGCCGCCATGCGGTGGCCCTCGCCGGTAGAGCCGGTGGCGGGATAGGACACCCCGCCGGTGGCTAAGACGATGGCCTCCGTCGGATAGCGCTCCCGCTCCCCGGCGACGCCCCGGACCGCGCCGTCCTCGATTTCCAGGCTTCGTGCCCGGTCCCGGACCACGCGGACCCGCATTTTTTTCAGCCGCCGCTCCAGGGCGGCGCTGACATCGAAGGCCCGGTCGGACACCGGAAACACCCGGTTTCCCCGTTCCGTCTTCAGCGGCACGCCCAGGTCTTCAAAAAAGGCCATGGCATCCTGTGCATTGAAGCGGGAAAAGGCGCTGTAAAGGAATTTCCCATTGCAGGGAATATTCGCCAGAAGCTCTTCCGGCCCCGCGTTATTCGTCAGATTGCACCGGCCTTTTCCGGTGATGTTCAGTTTTTTCCCCAGCCGTTCGTTGGGCTCCAGCAGCGTCACGAACGCTCCTCGCTCCGCCGCAGATATGGCTGCCATCATCCCGGCGGCGCCACCGCCGATTACCACGATTTCCTTACTCATCGTCCATCTTCCCAAATACGCCGTACTCGTTCCAAATGTCCTCCAGCTCCGCGAAGGTGGCGGAGACATCCGCTCCGTAACGGTTGGACAGGGCCACCAGCAGGGCGTTGATGAGAGACAGCGGCGCCACCATGGAGTCCACAAAAGAGATCATCTCGCAGGGGGCCAGCAGCGCCGCCTGAGAGAGCTGATACACCGGGGAAAGCTCATTGTCCGTGATAGCGATGATCTCCGCCCCCCGGTCCCGGGCAAACTTCACCGTGTTGATGGTGACCTTGGAGTACCGGGGAAAGCTGATGGCAATCAGCACGTCCCCGGGCCCCATGCGGAGCATCTGCTCGAACATCTCCCCCGCCGCGTTGGACTGGATCAGCGTCACATTCTCCGACAGCAGGTGCATGTAAAAATGGAGGTATCCCGCCACGAAGGAGGAGGACCGGACGCCCAGAATGTAGACGTGACGGCTGGTCATAATCTTGTCCACCACCCTGTCGAACTCGTCCTGCCTCCCATGGCTGAGCATTTGGCGCAGCTTGTCAATGTCGGACTGAATGACCGCCGGCAGCACATTTTGATACATATCCCCCGCCGCCTGGATGCGCTGGGTGGAGGTCAGGCGGCTGCGGATCATGTCCTGTAAGGCCCGCTGCATGCTGGGATAACCGTCATAGCCCAGCTCGGAGGCAAAGCGCACCACCGTGGACTCGCTGACTCCCGCCAGGATGCCCAGGCGGCTGGCGGTCATAAAGGCCGCCTTGTCATAGTTTTCCAAAATATAGGAGGCTATGCGCTTCTGGCCCTTGGAAAAGCCGCTCATGCCCCGTTCCAGGCAATTCAAAATATTCTTTGCCACACTTCTCCCCCCGGAATCAAGTTTTCCAGGAATGACGCTCCTCAGTTTTTGCGCACCGCCAGGCTGTCCGCCAGCTCCCGCAGAAACGCCGTGTCCCCCAGCCAGCGGCCGGCGTCCAGGGCTTCCTTGGCCCGGACGGTGTAGTCCAGCACCAGCGCCTCACAGGCTTCCACCCCCAGCAGGTTCACATAGGTGGCCTTTTGGTTCGCCGCGTCGGAACCCACGGGCTTGCCCAGCTCCTCGGCGGTGGAGACCGCGTCCAGAATGTCGTCCCGAATCTGGAAGGCCAGCCCCAAGTTCGTCGCGTAATGCCAGGCGGCGTCCATGCAGCTCTCGTCCACCTCCCGGCGGCCCATGGAGGCGCAGATCCCCATCATGCACGCCGCCCGGAGCAGGGCCCCGGTCTTCTTGTTGTTGATGTCCGTCAGGTCCTCCGCCGTCCGGGGCTGCCCGTCGCCCGCGGTGTCCCAGTACTGCCCGCCGCACATGCCGGTCTCTCCGGCGGCCTCCGCCAGAATCTTCGCCGCCATGACCACAGCCGCCTTTCCGCCGTGCCGCCACTTTCCTTTGGCGGACAATACCGTCTGAAACGCCGCCGCCTGGAGGGCGTCCCCCGCCAGGATGGCGACGCATTCGCCGAACTTTTTGTGATTGGTGGGCATCCCCCGGCGGAGATCGTCGTTGTCCATGCAGGGCAGATCGTCATGGATGAGGGAATAGGTGTGAAGCATTTCCACTCCACAGCCAAAGTCCAGTGCCTCTTCCAGGGTTCCCCCCGCCGCCTCGCAGAATTTCATGGTCAAAATAGGCCGGATGCGCTTGCCCCCGGCCAGGAGGCTGTAGCGCATTGCCTCCTCCAGCCCTCCGCCGGAGAAAAACGTCCGCAGGCGGGCCTCCGTCAACTCCCGAGCTTCCTCCAATTGCCGCTGAAACTCCATGGTTCAGACCTCCTCCGTACTTTCAAAGGGCAGCTCGACGGGCGCGCCGCCGGGGCCCTTCATTAACTTCACCACTTGCTGCTCCGCCTGGTCCAGCTGCTTCGTGCAGGCGGCGATGAGCTTTGTCCCCTCCTCAAAGAGGGCCAGGGAATCCGCCAGCTGGACATCCCCCTGTTCCAGGGCGGAGACAATCTCCTCCAACCGGGCAATCTGCTGTTCAAAGGTCAGCTTTTTTGCGGCCATGCCGTTCCCTCCTTTTCATAAGGCTCCTCCACCGTGCAGAGGAAGCCCCCTTCTCCCAGGGCCACGGAAACCCGCTCCCCGGCCTGTACCTCCCGCCAGGATCGCAGAATTTCCCCCGACGGCCCCTGGGCCATGGCGTAGCCCCGGCCCAGTACTTTCAAGGGGCTCATAGCGTCCAGCGCCGCCCCCAGGACGGAAACCCTCTCCCGCTTCCCGGCTACCAGTCCCGCCGACAGGTCTCCCAGCCGCTGCTGGACGTGGAGAAGCTCCATCCGCTTGTCCTGGACATAGGCCATCTGGTCCCGGAGGACCCGCTTTTCCGCTAAAGTCTCCAGCCGCTGCCGAAGGGCCGCCAGCCGGGCGGTTTCGCTCCGCTCCAGCCGGGAGAACGCGCCGCTCAGCCACTGTTTTAACGCCTCCTGGTCCGGCACCGCGATCTCCGCCGCGTTGGAGGGCGTGGAAGCCCTTGCGTCCGCCACAAAGTCGGAAATCGTCACGTCCGGTTCATGGCCCACGGCGGAGATGACGGGCAGCTCCGAGTCGTAGATGGCCTGGGCCACCCGCTCGTCGTTGAAGGCCCACAGGTCTTCCATGGACCCGCCGCCCCGGCCCGTGATGATCACGTCCCCCACCTTCCACTTGTTGGCATAGCGGATGGCCCCGGCGATTTCCGGCGGGGCCTCGGCCCCCTGGACCCGGACAGGCAGGAGGACTGCCTTTGCCAGAGGATACCGCCGCCGCAGGATGCGGATCATGTCGTGGACCGCCGCCCCGGCGGAGGAGGTAACGATGGCAATCCGATCCGGGTAGGGCGGCAGGGGCTTTTTGTGGGCGGGATCGAAGAGGCCCTCGGCGTAGAGCTTGGCTTTCAGCTGCTCGAAGGCCACCGCCAGATCCCCCGCCCCCTCGGGGGTCAGGGAATTGCAGTAGAGCTGGTAGGCCCCGTCCCGGGGGAAGACGGTGATCCGCCCCTGGGCGATGGCCTTCATGCCGTTTTCCGGGCGGAACCGGAGGCGGGAGGCCTGCCCCCGGAACATGACGCACCGCAGGGCCCCCTCCGGGTCCTTCAAGGTGAAATAGTGGTGGCCGGAGGGATACATTTTATAATTGGAGAGCTCCCCCCGGACGTACACGTCCTGGAGCATGGGCTCGCCGTCCAGCAGAAGCTTGACCAGCTGGTTGACCTCGGCAACGCCGAAAATGTGCTGTTCCATGGGGTTACCTCTCGTCGGTGCGCCCGGCCAGGTAGTCCAGGGTGACGCCGAAATGATCCGCCAGGGCGCAGAGATTTTCAAAACCCGGAAGATTCTCCCCCGCCTCGAACCGCTGATATTGACGATCGGTAATCTCGATTGCTTTTGCGGTTTGCACCTGGGTTTCTTTCTTCTCTTTCCTAAGTTCTCGCAATCTTTCCGAAAAATCCATAACAAACTCCTTGGCACGACGGATTCTGCGTGTTAAAATCATTTTATTACCCGACGAATTCGTCGTTACGAAGAAAGGTGGTCCATATGTCCGATTTCATGCTCTGGCTCCACGCCAACTACATCCAGCCTCAAATCGACGCCGTTGAAAAAGACGAGTACGAATTCCATTTCCATCTCGTCGAAAACGCATTATCGCCAGCCAACTGCGTAAATCTGAAACACGCCCTGGAATTTACGGCCATCCAGGCGTTCCTCCTGGGCTTTCGCACCAGCGAGGGCCTGACACCCCGGACGCCCCGGCGGCATGTGGTTCCCGTCAAGAGGAACGGTCAAAACGCCGATTGAAGAGGAGCGGTTCCGGGACCTCCCCCACGGGAAAAAGCAGAGCAGGACATGGTACGTCCCATGCCCGCTCTGCTGTTTTTTATTCGGAGAGCTCCTGCCGGGAGAAGCTGCCCAGGATGCCGTTGATGAATTTCACCGTCTCCGGCGTTTCGTACTTTTTGGCGATTTCCACCGCCTCGTTGATGGCGGCGGCGTTGGGCACGTCCGGCATGTACAGCACCTCGTACATGGCCACCCGCATGATGGCGGAAGCCACCAGCGGGATGCGGGAGAACTTCCAGCCTTTGGCATACTTCTCGATATAGCCGTCCAGCTCTGCGCCGTGCTCGTCGACGCCCTGAACCAGGCGGCGGATATAGGCCGTCTGCTTGGCGTTGGGGGCCTCCCGGTAGAGGTCCTCCTCCTCCGCAAGCTCCGCGAAGGCCGCCGCCGTCAGCCGCTGGTCCAGCAGCTCTTCCGCCGTCTTGTCGGTAAAACTCAATTCATAGGAGAGATGAACGGCGATCTCCCGGGCGGTGTTCCGTACCATAGTCCTTCGTCCTTTATCTGATGTTCAAATCCGGCGCTCAGTTCAGCGTCACGCCGCCCACATGGATGTTCACCGCCTCCACGGCGCAGCCGGTCATGGCCTCCACAGCGGAGGACACGGCCTTCTGGGCGTTTCCCGCCACCTCGGGGATGGGGTTGCCATACTGGACGGTCAGATACAGGTCCAGCACCAGCGCCGCGCCGGTCATGTCGATTTTCACGCCCCGGACGCCCTTCTGGGCGTTTTTCCGGTTGTTCACCAAATCGCTGACGCTTCCGCCCAGGTTGGTCATCATTCCGGACACGCCCTCCACCTCCCGGACCGCGCCCACGGCGATGGCGGCGATGACCTCCTCCGAGATGTTGATGCTGCCGTTTTCCTCCGGCAGGGTCATATATTCCTTACTCTCGGCCATTGCTGTACCTCTCCTTATTTTTCCTTCGTGAAATGGGACCGCCATTTCACGGCGGGCCTTTCCGCTGAAATCATGCTGAGTGATTATATCACATCCCGCCGGAAATTACAACTACTAATTTGCCGCCATGATCTTGATATTTCCCGCCGGGAGGCCCGTCTCCGTCATGGTGATGTCGGTGATTTTTGCCACATCCTCGGCGGTCAGATCCCCGCTTTTGGTGGACACCACCACGCTGACGCATTCGTCCCCCATGAAGGCCACGCAGTCCGTGTAGCCCTTGGCGGTGACCAGGTTTTCGATCTGAGCCTCCGCCAGGGTGTAGGAGGCCAGGACCTGGATGCCCTGGGAGGCCTCGTTGGCCACGGCGGCGTCGGCGTTTTCCTGCTCCGCCGCCTCCTGGAGGAGGGAAAGGGCGTTGTCCCGGGCCTGCTGCCGGGTCAGCCGGGCGGAGGCGAAGTAGTCCGAGCCGGTGTAGATCATCCCCTCGTCCGGCGGGGCCCCGGTCTCCTCCGCCTCCGCGGGGGCGGGGGCCTGCTCCCCTTCCCCGGTCTTTTCCTCTTCGCCGGTTTTTTCGGTCCCCTTGCCGGAAACCAGCTGGGCCTCCCCCAGGAGCTTCCCTCCGGAGGCCTCCTGCACCTCCTGCCCGGTGTACAGCCAGTTCAGCGCCACCGCCGAGCAAACCAGCACCGCCATCACCGCCACCACGGCGTTCCGCTTCCATCTCGCGCTCATAGACCCTTTCCTCCTCCAAATAATCACTGCCATTTTGCCACCGTGACCCGGTCGGTGGGCAAGCCGGTGAGGGCGGCTACCGCCCCCGTCACCGCCAGCCGGACCTCCGCGCTGCCGCCGCCCTGGCACACCACCAGGGCTCCCCGGTACGTGGGATACGTGGTCCGCACCACCACCGCCTCGTCTCCCCCGGAGCCGTCCAAGCGGACCGTCTCCGACTTGCGGGAATAATCCTCCGGCGCGGCGGTGTCCCCGCTGTAGCTCAGCTGCGTGTCCTGGGCCAGCTGCCGCTCCCCGTCGGAATCCACCGTCAGCATCACCTTCACCTGGCCCACGCCGTCCATGGCCGCCAGGATGTTCTCCATTTCCGTCTGCACCGTCTGGAGGTCCCAGCCGCCCTTGGCGCTCTGGGACTCCTTCCGCTCCGGCCGGGAGGCGGCCTCTCCGCTCCCCAGTCCCGGCCACAGCAGCAGCCCCGCGCCAATCAGCGCTACCAGCGCCGCGTACTTGTACTTGTTCCATATCTTTCGCGCTCCTTCAGTTTTTTCCTTCATGCCAAACCTGCCTCTCCGCCGGAATTCCAAGCTCCCCCGCGATCCAGTCCGCCAGGTCTTGGGAGTAAGGGCCCCTCAGCTCCGCCCAGGCCGGGAGGGGGGGCTCCCCGTCCGCTCCCGGCTCCGTCTCCACCCGGGCCTCCACGTCCAGCCCCAGCGCGTCCGCTTTGTCCGATATATATGCTGCGGTCCGCCCGGCTATGATTGCCGCCAGCTCTTCTTTTCCCGCATTGTCCAGCTCCGCCGTCCTTGCCTCAATGGCCTCCTCATAACCGGAGAAGTCCAGCCGCAGCCGCCCCAGGTCGGTTTTCAGCACCGGCTGGAGCAGCGCCGCCAGCAGCAAAAGCCCCCCGGTAAACCCGGAAATCTTCCGCAGGGTTCCCTCCGGCACCAGGGTCTGGACCACGGTCAGCATCAGCGTCACCGCCGCGATGGAGGTGAGCCAGCTCCGCACCGCCCCGATCATGGCGTCACCGCCGCCACGGAGCTGAGAACCGACACCAGCAGCAGCAAAGCGCAGCTCCCGGTCATGCCCAGCACCAGGCCGAAGGCCCCGCCCAGCCCGTCGATGAGCTTACATAGATCCGGGGCGCCCACCGCCGCCGCCAGGAAGGCGGAAAGCTTGTACAGCAGGTACTGCACCCCCAATTGCAAAAACGGATAGGCGCAGGCCGCCAGAATCGCCAGCATCCCAAAGACGCCGATGGTGTTTTTCAGCATTCCCGCCCCGGCTAGGACGGTCTCCGCCGCCGCGGCGATGATCCCCCCCACCACCGGCACCGCGCCGGAGATGGCGGCCTTGGCCACCTTCACCGAGGCCCCGTCCGCCGCCCCGGCGATGACCCGGACAGTGGAAAGGTACACGGTGAACAGCAGCAAAGATGTGGTGAGAATCCAGGTGACGATTTTTTTCAGCGCCTCGGCAATAGCTCCCAGACGGTTTTCCGGCAGGCAGGCCCCCGCCGCCAGGGCCCCGATGTACAGATAGACCATGGGAATCAGCAGCCCGTCGATAAGCTCCATCAGAAGGTCCGCCAAAAACACCGTGGTCACCTGCTGAAAGGTGGCGGTGGTCACCGCTCCCGAGGCCGCCGTGGCCGCCGCCAGGGTCGGCAGCAGGGCTTTCGAAAAGACATTCAGCTCCCGGATGGTCTCCGCCCCCAGGCCGATGAGGTCCTCCAGGCTTCCCGCCGTCAGCAGCGTCACCGCCAGAGCTCCGGCCATGGGGAGAAAGGCGGCCGCTTTCCCCTCCCCGGTTCCCCGGGCGAAGCCGTCCACCGCGCCGCAGGCCACCGCCACCAGCAGGATGGACGCCGCCCCCCGGACGCGCTGGCGCAAAACGGCTTTCACCTCCTCAGAAACGCGCTCTGCAATTCCCGCCAATCCCTGGGAAAAGCCCTCGGGGCCGGAGAGGTCCCCGATTTCCAGCATATCCTCCGCCGCCTCCGGCAGCGCGTCCGTCAGGTCCTCCGGCACCTCCGCCGCCCTGGCCTCCCCCGTCAGGACCAAGAGGAGGAACAGGAGACAAATCCATTTCTTCATCGCATCAGCTCCATCAACAGCGACAGCACCGCCCGGAGAAGGGGCAGGGCGGCGATGAGGGCGCAGACCGCTCCCGCCGTCTCCACCACCGAGGCCAGGGCCGACTCCCCCGCGTCCCGGCAGAGGCTGCCGCCGATTTTCACCACCAGGGCAATGCCCACGGTTTTGTAAAGGGGGGTGAACAGCTCCCGGGACAATCCGCTCTCCTCCACCAGTTCCCCTAAAAAGTCCATCAGCCGCTCCAGGCTCCCCGCCAGGGAGAGGAGCACCGCCGCCGCGGCCCCCAGGGTCAGCAGCAGCGCCGCCTCCGGGCTTCCCCGCCGCACCACCAGGGCCAGCAGGGCCGCCACGACGCACAGCGCCGCCGCCTGTATGGACAGCTCCACGGCTAAAAGTTGAACAGGGTCTTGATGAGGTCAAAGAGGTCGCTGATCTCCTGGACCATCATCATCAAGACCACCACCAGCCCCGCCAAGGTCGTCATCATGGCCTGCTCCTCCCGGCCGGAGCGGACCAGCAGCTGGTTCAGCACCGCCACCAGGATGCCGATGGCGGCAATTTTGAAAATCAGATCCACATCCATGTGTTCGTTCCCCTATATCAGTAAAATCACCAGCAGCGCCGCGGCGGAAAACCACAGCGCGGCGGCTCGCTTCTCCTCCTCAGGGCGCTTCCTCTCCGCCTCCCCGGCACTCTCCGCCAGGGTATTTATGACATGTGATATCCCTTTACAGGCCTTTTCTTCATCCCCTTGCAGGTCCTGGGCCAGGACGGAAACAGCGGACTTGTCCCTCTCAGACAGGGGCAAAAGATTTGCCCGCTCCCGCCAGATGCGGGGAAGGTCCTCCCCTCCGGCGGCGGCTTGGGAAGCGGCCCGAAAAAAGGCGGCGGCGGGCCCCCCGCAGTCCCCGGCCAAGGCGGTTAACACCGCGGGCAGGGGCGTGCGGGCCATGCGGACCTCCTCCCCCATCCGGCGGAAAGCCCGCTGGAGATCCGACAGCGTGTCCCGTTCCCGGCGGCGCTCCGCCCGCTGGACATACCAGGCCAGCGCGCCCCCGGAGGCGACGCAGAGACTTCCCACCAGCTTCAGCACGGCAGCTCCTCCAGCGCGTAGGCCCGTCCCTTTTCATCCCGCAGAATGCGGACCGCCAGGCGGAAAACCTGATTTTCCAGCAGGGTCCGGTAGAGGGGCTTGCGCAGCAGCTCCGGGACGTCGGCGGCGTGGATGGTGGCCAGCAGCCCTACGCCGCAGCCCGCCGCCATATTCATCGCCGCCAAATCCTCCCGGACGGTGATCTCGTCCACGGCGATGATCTGGGGATTCATGGCCCGGAGGACGATGGGGATGCCCAGAGCCTTGGGGCAGGCGTCCAGCACATCCGTCCGGGGCCCCACGTCCATTTGAGGCGCGCCCCGGTGGACCACCGCCACCTCCCCCCGCTCGTCAATGAGGGAAATCCGCTGGGGCGGGCGGTCCGGCCCCCCCTCGGAGAGACAGCGTACCAAGTCCCGCAGGAGAGTCGTCTTTCCGCCCCCCGGCGGGGAGAGAATCAGCGTATTCACAAAGCCGCCGTCTCGGAACAGCCGGGGAGCGACGCCCTCGGCCACGCCCTTCCGCTCCCTGGCGATGCGGATCGCCGCCGAGGAGAGGTTTTTCAGGTTTGTGTTGGCCCCGTCCTTCATCACCGCCGTACCGCAGAGCCCTATCCGGAAGCCCCCCCGGACGGGAAGAAATCCCTCCCGGATAGACTCGGACGCGGCGTAGCGGGAGAACTCCGTGGCGATGTCGCACAGGGTTTCCAGCTCCTCCGGCTCCACCTCCGCCTCCAGCGGCAGCTCCCCCGCAGGCAGCAGCACCGTCAGAGGCCGCCCCGCCCGGAGGCGCAGCTCCTCCGCCGCGGCCTTCTCCTCATTGGAGAGGGCCAGCGCCGCCTTGCGGAGGCGGCTGGGCAGGATGGCGGCAGCCTGTTCATAACGGGAAATCAGTTCATTTTTTGGCAAGGGAGATTCCCCCTTTCTTTGGTTACTCCACTCTATGAGCGCCCGGGGCGCTCTATGACGGGTTTGTCCAAAAAAATTATGGAAAGTGTACTTGACATTCAGTGAAACTCATGTTATTCTACTGATGGAAAGCAAACTTTCCATTAAGTCACAAGGAGATTATGAGTGAGAGGAGGCTTTTGATGAAAAACAGGCTGGAGGAGCTGCGGAAGGCCCGGGGACTCCGGCAGGAGGAGCTGGCGGAGGCGCTGGAGGTCTCCCGGCAGACCATCGGGTCCTTGGAGAATGGGCGCTACAACCCGTCCATCCTGCTGGCGTTTAAGCTGTCCCGGTATTTCGGCGTGCCGATTGAGGAACTTTTTATTTATGAGGAGGAACCGTCATGAAAGGGAAAAAGACGCTGTATATCGCGCTTATCGTCATAGGGCTGTGTTTTGCCGCGGCGTCGCTGATATTGTGGGAGGCAATTCCCAACAGCCTGGGCGGCGTGCTGATGGGCTCCGGCAGCGGCATGGCGGCCATCGGGCTGACGCGGCTTTTGATGCTGCGCTTGGACACAAAGGACCCGGCCCAGGCCCGGAGAAAGGAGATCGAAGTCAACGACGAGCGGAACGTGGCGATTCGCCGCCGGGCCAAGGCTCTGTCCGGGGACGTCCTGCAATGGGGCGTCATGGCGGCGGCATGGGTGTCCATCGGGTTTGACGCGCCGTTTTGGGTAACTTTGGCGGCAATTGTGACCTTTGTTTCCAAAAGCCTGCTGGAGGTTTATCTGGTAGTGCGTTATCAGCGGGAGATGTGACACAGTGACTGCGCCCCTCTGCCCGACTGCAAAAGGAAGCGCCTGTCGTCAGACAGGCGCTTCCTTTTGCTGCGATTCATTTTTTCGGCTTTTCCAGAGGAATCACCACGCCGCTGAACGGAAGGGATTCCACCTTGGAGAAGGCGCTGGGACGCATCCGGTCATACCCGGCGGGGCTCCAGGTTCTCTCACGGGAGGCGGGGAAATTTTTTAAATCAAAAAAGGAGGGCTTCACACCCTTCGCATAGCAGACCCAACTGCTGAAAACACATCATGAACCTGTTCCCCGCCAAAACGCTCATCGCAATGCCTGCCAATTTCCCGCCAGCATCACACTGTAGCCGTCTCCAATGGGGTATTTCCGGATGTCCCCCATATACTCACAGAGAAAGCGGTCTACAGCCGCCCGGACACCTTTGTATTCACCCGCGTCATAAAGCGAATAGTAGTCATGCACCAGAATAACACCGGAGTCCGTCATTTTGTCCTGAAAAAACCATAAGCCCTGATAGGTTGGATCATAAAGATCCAAGTCCAAGTTCACGAAGCAGAATTTTTCGTGAAGCCCTGCCGCTGATTCTGGGAAATAGCCCTTATGGATACGGCACTGCTCGGGATGAGGCATCTTTTTCATTACCAATTCCACCGAGGTGTCCGCATAATAAGTATGCGCTTGGGCTGTGGAGAAATCTCGTTGTTTATCGGCCTTCATCTCATCCGGATGAAAACCCTGAAAGGTGTCAAATAGATGCAGCACCCGATTGGGAAAGCATTGGTTGATCCATTTCGCAAATTCTCCCTGAAACACACCCGCCTCCGCTGCACTTGCCTCCTGCTCACAGTCGTTCAGCATATCGGCGAGATTTTTCAGGTATATCCGCCGGCTCTCCATAGGGGCATGAGCATATGAGGTGATGATCTGATTTTCCGGCACCCCAAGAGCAAGGCATTGCTGAAAAATATCCTCCGCACCTGTTGTAGACGCAATGACCACCGCGTCGTAAATCTGCTTCCTCAGAGCCTCCGCCG
The DNA here is from genome assembly GCF_950073225.1 of uncultured Oscillibacter sp. Lineage (NCBI taxonomy): Bacteria > Bacillati > Bacillota > Clostridia > Eubacteriales > Oscillospiraceae > Oscillibacter > uncultured Oscillibacter sp. The sequence continues at coordinate 81,517 of NZ_CATMPS010000002.1, read as the reverse complement.
GCAAAAGAACCGGCAGCCCAAATAAGGTATCTTCTTCTTTTTTGATGTAGTTGCTGGCAAAGCCGACAACGCTGTGCGCACAGCGCAGCTTTTGATAGAGCGCTTTTCCAAAATAACCTGTCCCAAATATAATAATCCTCATATACTCTCCCTTTTTGAAAATCTGATATACCGTTCAAGGCCCTCCTCAAGGGATACGCGCGGTTCCCAGCCCAGCCGCTCTTTCGCTGCTCGAATGTCCGCCCAGAAGGGAGGCGCTCCTACAACCGGCGGCTCATAAAGCGAGAGATCAATGTGCACCTGGAGGATTCGCGCTGCGGCAGCCACCACGTCCAGCACCCGAACCGCTTGCCCGGAGCCGATATTAAAAGTCCCGCAGGAGGGCTCCCCTTCCATGGAATCCAGCGATTTGCACACCGCTTGGGCCACATCCGATACGTGGACAAAGTCATTTTGATTAAACGCGCCGCCGAGAACCGGACACACTCCGCTCCTTAGCTCCCGCACCACATAGGGAATCAGGGAGCCCGGACGCTGGCCTTCCCCATAGACATAAAACAGCCGCAGCCAATGGACGGCAATGCCATTTTCCCGGCAGAACATCTCCGCTATTGTATGAAGGGTATTTTTAGCCGTCTTGAAAGGATTTTCATAAGAAAGCGGGGCGTTTTCTGAAATCATTCCGGAGGGCTTTTCATATTCCCAGCAACTGCCGGAAATAACCAATTTTTTGATTTCCATCTGTTTGCACAGCCTTAAAACCCGAAAACCATATTCCATGTTTTTTATGCTGGGTTCGCTGCTGTAATCCGGGATTCCTTCCCAGGCCAGGTGGACGCATGCATCCATGGTTATACCGGACAGGCTCTGCTCCAGCGCACCAGCTTCGGCCAGTGTCCCCGTCAAAAATGTCTCCCCTGGATAGGGGGCCATGGCTCCGCCAGACGTGCGCACCAAAGAGATAATCTCGTGTCCGGCTTCATGCAGCGCTTTCCTCACATGGGTTCCTATGAAACCGGAAGCGCCTGTTAAAAGAATTTTGCTCATCGAAAATGTTCCATCCCTTCATCACCGCAAGCTCTCTGGAAAAATCGGCTTATCTGTTCCGTATAGAATTTTTGTCTGGAACAAATCCGCAAGGCATGTGCGGTAAACCGTTGGCCGGCTTCGGGTTGTGACAAAATAGGACGCGTTCCGCATCAAGGTCCGTTCATCCATCGTGGTTCCCTCCTGCAAAGTCACATAGGAGTCCCGGTCTGCATATTGGTTCAGTAATTTCTCAATTGCCTGGAGGGACTTTTTGTCGGAGTCTTCCTGGGGCAGGTAGAGCAGCAGCTCCACATTTGGCCGGTCCACCGCAAAATACTGCCGCAAAACATCCGGGTATACCGGGTGGGATTCCTTAACATCCGGCACAAACAAAACCACGTTCCTGCCGGAGAACACGTTTGCAGAATTGTCCGCGGGGGGGGGGCATTTATCCGCGAGAGAAAGATACTTCTCAACAAACTCTTCCACTGGGCGGATAAAATCGTCCCGGCGCTGTTTTTTCCATTCGTTGGGCCAGTCCCACCACGCGATTTTCTGGAGGCCGTCAATGATCTCCGGCTCAAAGCGATAGCGGATAATCTTCGCAGGATTTCCGCCAACAATCGCATACGGCGGCACGTCCTTCGTCACCACTGAACCGGCGGCTACTACGCAGCCGTTGTGGAGCGTCACCCCCGCCATAATCGTGACGCCGTATCCCACCCAGACATCATTTTGGATGATGATGGAGGCTTTTCGGGGGGTTGTCATAAACTGCCTGGTGTTGAAAATGGAGGGCAGCGCGCCTTGAAACACGGAGTTATAGTTATGATTCATATCAATCATAAACACAATGTCAGTTGCCAGAGAGCATGACTTTCCAATCGCGATACAGTGCCGCCCTTCATAGGGCAGGACGTTCATTCCGCTTTGAATCTCACCGCCGTCAATATAGCTTTCTGAATCGATGGACAGCATCGGAAAACCATTGAGTTCTCCCTCTGAAGCAATCGTCATCTGCATATATTCATGCGTGCAGAACTCTACTCTGAATTTTTGAATCATCGTACAATCTCCTTATGCACCAAAACGCGGATTCGTTTAGCAAGGGAGAATCCCCAGCAATTCATTAAGAGAAAACACCTGGATTCGCTCATCTATCTTTTTCGCTTCTTTTTCAATCTCTTCAAAATACACGTCATTTTCAACCAATATATAGGGAGCCTTCTCGTATGTTACATCCATCGGGGCAATGACCTTGTGCCCCGTCCCAGGGATAAATTTTCCCTGCTTAAACGGATTCTTATCAATACATCCAAGAATCCGGCCCCCATCCAGAAGGTTACAGCACATCACACCTTTTCCGCCTGCGCCCCACAGGTATACACCGGCCGGCAAAGGGAACTGGGCGCCGAGAATCTTTCCCTTGCTTGAAGATAAGTATTCTTTGTTTCCCTGAACGCCAGTCTCACCCGCTCCAGTTCATCCATGCCAGCGGGAGCAAGCTCTGCGCCCTCTCCCTCTTTTCGCGCCAGTATTGAAAAATATTGACCGTCAAAGCTGGGCCTCATTTCCATCAAGGAAAATCCGGCGGCAGTCAGCAGCCGGATCATAAACACATCGGTATAGTAGGAACAATGCTCATAGCTGAAGTCATAAAAAACGTGGTTTTTCAGAATCCAATCCAGCCTGGGTGTTTCCAGATACAAAATGGCGGCTTCCGGCAGGGCTTTTCCAAACAGGCGAAGCATCTCCAAGGGATTTTCAATATGTTCGATCATGTGACGGCTGATTAAAATGTCAATAGAATCCGAATATTGATCTAGGCCTTGTTTGAAAAATGGCAAAACGCCGTCTTTGGGCACCTTTTTCCGCCAGGACTGCGTTGATTTGACTTGAAATCCGTCAGGATTCCCGCGTCAAATCGCCTTGCCTGGCAAAAAAATCTGCCCCAATCCGGCATTCCGCCAATTTTCAAACAAGGCCTAAATATATTTCATCAAACAATCTGCTGTGAATTGTGATGCTTCCCTGTATTTCATCGGCGCTGGGATCCACGCCAATACAGGCCTGCGGCTCATACTTTGCAATCGCCCGCAGAAACTCGCCGGTGCCGCAGGCAACTTCCAAAACACGTTTTCCTTTCAGCGCATAGGCAGCGTCAATCTGCTCCGCTACGTTTTTCAGGTGCTGATTGAAGTACACAGACGTACTGCGTTCTGCATGATATCCGCTCCCATAAATCACGTTTTCCGGGTCAAACGCACGGTTGAATACAAAGCCGCAATGCTGACACTGCGTCATGCTTTGCGTGCCGCAGCCATCGTGTCTGGCCTGAAGTTCGCTTTCGCACAGGCGGTTCTGAAAATACGGAATCTTATGCAGTGTAAGCAATTCTTCTATACCGGCGCTGCCGCAAAGGGGACATACCGTTTTCATGGTTCCACTCCATCCTTGCTTTATCAGCAGTTTTTCCCAAAAACAAAGGGGCTGTCCAGCTCCGCGAAGGGCGGAAGAGCGGCGTCTTTTTCGGTCATGATGGGAGCAAGCTCCCCGAAGTCAATCCCCAGGCTGTCCCACCGGACACCCGCGTCGTACTCCGGCATATACTGAGCCCCCAGCTGGTAAAGCACTCTCGTATTCTCCCGCAGCACCAGATGGGCATTGGCGATGCCTTCCGGGATATAAAGCAGTTTCCGTTCCTCCTCCCGCATATTGATGCAGATCACTTTTCCATATGTGGGTGACCCTTTCCGCAGATCCACGGAATAATTGTTCCACTCTCCCTGAAGGCAGAAATACAGCTTGTATTGCGCATAAGGCGGACGCTGGTAATGGAAACCGCGGATGACGTTTTTGTGGAGGTTGGTGGTAATCATCGTCTCCCCAAAATCGCAGGGCAGCCCCTTTTCCTCAAACGAAGGCTTGTGAAATGTCTTTAAATTGCTCCCCCGCTGGTCCTGGTGAAAATGGGGCTGAACAATGTACAGTCCGGGAATTTCCGTTTCAGTAAATGTAAATGGCATGATTATCCCTCCCATTCCGGTGCGAATGTCTGTCCCCTCTGGTCAAAAGAAGACGGTCTGTTCCAGTTGGCCGCAGATGCCTGATAGCAGTTCCGACAGGCCGCACACATATTCTCCGTGTTTACGGCGGCCCGGAACGCCTGATACTCCGGAGAATTCCACATCTGATCAAAGCTGGAATAATCTTCCACCCGGAAAAGCTTTACCGGCGTGGACATACAGCTGCGTACGAAACCGTCGGATCCCAGGAAAAAGTCCCGCCAGCCCACGTAGCAGTCCTTATGGGGAGCGTCCCCTGCAATGTCCTCCCCCTGGAGATAAGGCAGTTTGACCTCGATTCCCAATTCCTCTCCCTGTGCCTGTGCCTGCGCATAAACTTCTCGCAGTTCTTCCGTCCTGCCTTCCAGGGACTCCGCCGCCATAGCGTCGTCAAACACGGTCAGATAAACACCCTTGACCTCTTGAATCCCCACTTTTTTCGCAAGGCGGACATAATCCGGAAAACTGCGGAAGTTAGAGTCCATCATGGTCATTACAAAGCTGAGATACGGATACTGGACCCCCAGGGCCCGTTTCTTCTCCACAATACCCTCTACGTCCCGGAGGATGGTGTCAAAGTCCGCGCCGCAGCGGATGGCGTTGTTGGTAGCCGCGTCCGCGCCGTCCAGGCTCACAGTCAGAAGATCCACCTCATACCGGAAGATGTCCTCCGTCAGCGCCTTCAGCCTGGTGCCGTTGGTGCAGAAGAAAATCCGCAGTCCCCGGGCATGGGCCCAAGCAAGGAACTCGGAGAACTCCGGATGGAGCGTAGGCTCCCCCCAGCCCAGCAGAGTCACCTCCTCAATTTTATCCGCAATGGGTTCGAAAATGGAAAGCCAATCCTTTTTAAAGACGGTAGGAGTAAAATCGGCGGCAACACGTCCGCACATTTTGCAGCGGATGTTGCAGGCGCTGGTCATCTCCAGCACCAGACGCCGGGGGTAGGACCGCAGTTTCACCGCACCTTCCAACGCCTCCCGTTCGTTTCGATCACTGTTCTCCCGGCGCAGAGGCGTCAACGGCCTCGTCTCCTTCAGATCCAGGCGGCGGGCTCGAATGATGCTCATATATTTACCTCGCTCTTCTTAAAGTAAGATACCAGCATATGGATGGCGGTCATATGCAGATCCTCCACCTTCTCGTATTCACTACAGGGAATGTGCAGGCAGATGTCGGAAAGCTCCTTCAGCCGCCCGCCGGTGAAGCCCGTCATACTCAGGATTACCGCCCGCTTCTCCCGGGCATAGGTGCAGGCGTTTACCACATTGGGCGAGTTCCCGCTGGCGGAGATGGCTAAAATGATGTCCCCCTCCGTCAAATCAATATTTTTTAGCTGCTCTTGAAAAACACAGTCGAAACCCACATCATTGGCGTAGGCCGTGACGGTAGCCATGTTATCGCAGATAGAGAGGATCTGAAAACGTCCTGCTTCCCGGCTGGTCACGTTTTTGCCCAAGTCGCAGGCAATATGGTTGGCATGAGAAGCACTTCCGCCATTGCCGAACACAAAGACACGCCTGCGCTCTGCCCTCGCCTTTTCAAGGCATTCGATCATCCGGCTGACAGCTTCCAAATCAAAACTTTGTTCCAGAGACAGTAGACTGTCTAAATATTCCCGTAAAAATAGTTTGCTCATGCTGGTTTCCTCCTTATGTCCGCTCTTCACGGAAGACGCTCCGCATAGGAGAGCAAGCTGTACTTCTCATCCACTAAAAAGCAGCGGCAGCCCGCCGCCTCTCCGGCCTCAATATCCCGCTGGTCATCCCCAATGAGGACGCATTGAGTTAAATCCAAGGAATATTTCTTCTGTGCTTGATACAGCATTCCTGGTTTGGGCTTTCGGCAGCCGCAGCCCTCGTCCCAACCGTGGGGGCAGATAAAGATATCATCCACTTCTCCGCCGGCTTCCCGGAGCTCCTGCCGCATTTTGTCGTGGATGGAGTCCAGCGCCTCCCAGGTCAACCGGTTTCGCGCGATGCCGGGCTGATTCGTCACAAGATATACGGCATAGCTCTTTTTCTTCAAAAGACGCACCGCTTCCCGTGCGCCCTCCAGCCACACAAAGTCCTTCGGCGCAGTAACATACTCCGCCTTAGGTGGGCGGCGGTTCAGTGTGCCGTCCCTGTCCAGGAAAACCACTTTTTTCGGCTGAAAAAACGCTTTCGTCAGCTCGATCCGAGGCCAGCCGCCGACGCTGTAATAGCGGTGCGGCGTGACATACGCCCCGACTTTTCCCTGGGAAATCAGAGTGGGATAGAGGCTCCCCTCAAAGCTGACGTCTCCCTCCGGCAGATCGTCCACCAAGTCCCTGTGCATCAAGATGTAACCGATATCTACCCCGCTGAGGCCAGGCGCTTCCCGCCGCTTGTCATAACAGGTCATGACGCCCTCCGGAGAAACCGCCAGATTGTTCTTCGTGTAATTGTCCCCGTTTTCGTAGACGGTAATTTGGAGAGGCAGGCCGCTTTTTTCGTACTGCGCCGTCAGTTTTTCCCATTGCAGGGGGCAGTAATTGTCACAGTACAGCAGCAAAAAGCGTTCCGCCAGCAGGCTTCTCGCGGCTTTTAAACGGCTTCCCGTTTCCCACTCGACCGGGGTGACCTGGTATTGGATCCGGATACCGAAGGCACCGCCATCTCCAAAATAGTCCATGATCTTCTCAGGCAGGTAACCCAGAAGCAGAAGGACGTCCGTAATGCCGAAATCCTTCACCTGCCGAATGAGATATTCCAGAAAGGGCCTGCCCTCAAAAGGGTACATGGCCTTAGGCGCGGTGTCGCTGAACGGGCGCAGCCGGGTTCCCCGGCCACCGGCCAGGATCACAGCCTGATGAATCTCCATCCCTGCCCTCCTATTTTTCAATCAGGAAGATATATTCCCAAATGTTCATTCTCTGGACCGCCTGGGCTGGGTCGGCGCAGATTTTTGACGCCTGCAAACCACTCACCAACGCCTCCATAGTTTCTTTGGGGATGTCCTGCACGCAGTTGAGCTGATGAATCCGCTTCACGTTCATCATCTGCAAACACTGGGTATACTCCGCCTCCGAGATTTGCAGCGGCATATCTCCATCGATGGACTGCTGAATACCCAACAGGTTTAAAAATGCCTGGGCGCTGGCGGTGTTTCGCAGCTTCACCAGAAGCTTTCCGCCCTTACGCACGCTACGCAGCAGATTTTCCGTCACCCGGATCGGCTCCGGGTAGGTGTTCACCGGCTCACCAAGGAGGACGATATCGAAGCTTGCCTCCCGGTAGTGTTCCGGGAAAAAGGCGATGCGGTCACAGACCGTGTTCCCTTCTGTTACCAGCTGTAAATCATAGAAGTATTTTGCTTTGGTGGTAAAGGCGCTGGAGACACAGTCCATAATACCTTTGGCGCGCAGCATATTCCGGACCTGAAGGACCGGCGTGCCGCAGCGGGGATCCACGCATAGGATTTCCGGTTTTTGGGGATAGGCCGCTTCCCGCTCCAGAAGCTGCATCATGGGCAGCTCAAAGTTGCTGATATCGTCCCAGGCATCAATTCCCTGGTATTTTTCCCGGTAATTTTTCCGTCCCATCGCAAGGGATTTTTGAAACTGCTCCGGGTCCTTGTCCTCCATGTTTCGAAAATCGTGGTCATGATGGACATATGTATCTCCGCAGATCATCAGCTTATAGCCCGCGTGCCGGACACGGGCGGAAATGTCGTCATCTCCGAAGTCATGATAAAAGCCCAGATCGATCGTGCCGGCAGCATCACATACCGCCCGCTTCACCATCAGAATGATGGTGATGATCCGCATCCGCTCCTGCCACTTTCTAGGATCCGAACGGTTGAATTGGGCCGCCTTTCTCTGCATGTCGTCAAAGTCTTTTACATGCAGGTCAACCTCTTGACAGTTGGAAACATGGGAGCTGACCGGACAGACGACGCCAATTGCGGGATCGCTTTGCATACAGCACAACAGATTCTTCAGCCAGTTTTCCGTCACGTACACATCATTGGAAACGGAAACAAAATACTCTGTGTGAAAATACCGCATTGCCAGAGAAAACGCATAACTCAGCCCCACATTGTTAGAAATTGTCCATACGGTGGTCTTCTCATAGGGTACACTCTGAAAATACTCCAAAGTACCGTCATCAGAGCCGTTATCCAGCAAAAGCAGTTCGTAGTCAATGCCCTTGGTATACTTCAGGATGCTTTCCACGCACCGCCGGGTCTTTTCCAGCCGGTTGTAGGCAACTACTAAAATGGTAATGATCGCCGTGCTGTGGGAGTTGCAGTTTTCATAGGCAGCCTGCCGGGCGTCAAATAGATTTTTCTCGTCCACCGGCATACGCATTCGGTCCGTATTAATCTGTACTGTATGATTTTTCATGCTCTCTCCTTCCGGCATTACCGGACATAAATGATCTTGCTGCCCTCCGGTTCCAGGGACACAGTCTGCTCCCGGTAGCGTCTCATTGCCTCCCGCACGGACTGCCGGGCATTCTCCGGAACGTACAGCATCATAAAGCCGCCGCCGCCCGCGCCCAATATCTTGCCGCCAAGGGCCCCTGCTTTCCGGGCGGCGGCATACATCTCGTCGATCTCGGGAACAGAAACACCGCTAGCCAGTTCCCGTTTCAGCTTCCAAGCCTCATCCAGCAGCGCGCCGAAATCATCCAAGGCGTTTTGCTGCAAGAGCCGTTCCGCCTCGCAGGACATTTCCACCATTCGGTCCAGGTTTCGCATTTTCTGAGGAATATTTTCCTTCTGTTCCGCAAGAATATGAGAGGAGATGTGGGTCATGTTGGTGTAGAAAAACATGAGATTGCTTTGAAGGGCTTCTTTCATTTCCGGACGGCAGATGACGGGATCCACGAAGACCGTCTCATCTGCGTTGAAGCGATACCGATGAAACCCTCCATACGCAACTGCGTACTGGTCCTGCTTGCCAATGGGATTGCCCAAGCGGTCAATCTCGATTTCGCAAGCTTTTTGCGCCAGAAATTCCGCTGAAACAGCCTTTCCTTGATAGGCAAAAAGAGCATGCAGCACCCCTACTGCCAGAGCGCTGGAAGACCCCAGTCCCACACCGGCGGAGCCCAGGGGAATGTCTCCCATGTAAACAATCTCGATCCCCTTTTCTATTCCGGCGATCTTCAGCGCTTCGCGAATGATATTGTGCTCGATCTGATCTACATGGTCCACAATTTCCGTTTTGGAGTAACTGACACGAATTTGGTCATCGAATTTTTTGTTGACCGTAATATAGACGTACATGTTGATCGCGCTGCTTAAAACCGCGCCGTATCCTCCGGCGCAGTTTTTGTAGTATCCGCTCAAGTCGCTGCCGCCGCCAAAAAAGGAGGCCCGCAACGGGGTCCTGGAGATGATCATGTAGCTAACTCCTCGTTATATATTCCAGCAGTTTTTCCTTCTGCTCCAGCAATTGAATCTTTTTATCGGCCTCTCCCATCCGCGCAACGGCGTCTACGTTGCTTTTCAACACTTCCATCGCTGAAAGAGCTGCTTTTCGGCCTGACCGAATGGACTTTTTGACCAATTTTCCCGTTTCATTGACATCAATGTGCGGCGGTTCCACAGCCTGCCAGCAGACATTTTCCACGTCCGCCAGCAATATTTTTTGGGACGGCTGCAAAACGAACTCCTCCCGCAGCTCAAAGAAGAGCTTGAAAACGCTTTCTAAAAGCGGGCAGTCATCGGTGTAGCAGAAAATTACACCATCCTTCCGCACCAGACGAAGCGCGTCGGCAACCACCTCATACGGATTTTGGAAGTCTGTCCGTCCATTTAAGACAACCATATGAAAGCTATTGGACTGCAGACCCAAGGCTCCAAAATCACCCGCCAGAAAGCTGAGCTTCGGAAGATGTTCCACATGGGAAATCCGCTCCATCCACTCCAGTTCAATCGTGTCGTGCGCGCAAACCAGCATGGACTCCTCATGAAACGTCCCCAGCAATTCCGCTAAATGGGCGCTCAACTCGCCCTGCCCGCTGCCATACTCCAAAACCCAGACCGGCTTTGAAGAGCGAATCAAACGTACCGTCAGCAGCGCATCCAGCAGCCCAAAGGGAACTGCAAGATCGGCCTCTTCCTCTTGCTGCCGCTGAATCAGCTTCAGCAGAATATCACTGATGATGGGGTGTTTCTGATCCGCCAAACGGTGCATGGAAACCCGGCTCTTATTCTCCAGCGGTTTTTCGCTGTCCAAAAGGACCACAGTTCCTTCCAAGCCGGTAAAGGCAACAGAGCCATTGTTCAGATTCAGGCTTACCATCTCATGCCTCCCCGCCAAAAATCAGTGCATAAAGCCGCGCCGCGATCCGCTCCATATCATAGACCTCCTGCGCATAAGCGTAAGCCTCCCGGCAGATCTCATCCAGCCGCTCACTTCGGCAAAGCTGAAGCAAGCTGCCCGCGAAGCCGTCTACATCGCCAATCTCCGAAGCCAGGCCGCAGCGGCCATTTCCAATCGCGTCCGAATACTCGTCTATTTTTGTAACCGCCATGGCATTTCCGGCAAACAGCGCCTCCGCAATCACGTTTGCCCCGCCTTCATATGTAGACGAAAGGGCAAAAATCTTGGCCCGCCGGTACGTTTCATAGAGCGCGTCCCTCTCTGAAATACGCCCCAAAAAGCGGATGCGATTTTTCAGCTCCGGAAACCGTTCCCAAAACTCGCTCAGCCACTTCTGGAAGGAATCCTCTATACTGCCCGCCAGGTGCAGCTCCCAGCCGGGAATCTGATCCGCGATTTTGGCGAAGGCCTCCAGAAGAACATTTGTCGCCTTTTGCGCCGTCCCCAGACGCCCTACCGTCAGGATGATATTTTCCTTTTTCGAAAAATCAACGTGCCAGGGCTTGTCTGAAAAATTATAGAAGCCATTTGGAATAAACTCAACCGGCCAGGGCCATTTTTCATTCAGGTGCCTTTGCATCGTATGGCCTGACGCACTGATCACGTCGCACCGATCCATAAAAGCCCGAAATTCCGGTTCGTCCCACTGGATCCGGTCCATCCAGGAGGAATTGGCGGCCAGGACCAAATTGATCTTTCCCTCCGGATTGCAGACTTTATAACATTCCGCCAAGGGAAAATAAGAAGGATAGGGGCCATGAAGCATGAGGCAGTCAATTTGCCTCGCGTTTTGCTTCAAATATTCCCATTTCGTTCGGAGTGCGCCATCAGGCAGGAATTCCAGCTTCATGCCGGGCACATATCGTGCGTTTGGATAATCCTCCTCAATGTTCGCTCCCACCATGCTCACCTCGCATCGGTGGTTCTTGTGGAACAGATAGGGCAGAACTCCGCAGTCTTTGACCAATTGGGCATTCTCCCATCCCTCAGAGTGAGGAATGGCAACTACGCGTTTCCTTGGGCGAACCACCTGAATCAGCGGAGCCGCCGCCTTTGCCTCTGGGACCGCGTAAATTACGGTCTCCCAGTTTTGCGGGAAATCATAATGGCGGAGATGAAAGTGATAGCCTGGATGGATCGCGTCAATCAGCCGGGGGATTTCCCACAGGTCGCTGACAATATGATACGTACAGATCGCCAGCTTCGGAAAATCATCCCGAATGTGGCGCTTCGCCCCCAGCAGGGCCGGAATCTCAAACCCCTCAATATCCATTTTCAAGAAGGTTATCGGTTCCCGGATGTCCTCATCCAGGGAAACGATTTGGATTCCTTGGGAATCCGATGACTTCTGCTCTGTCATAAAAGTGGCCGAGGAGCCGCCGCTTTCCATTGCCAAACGGTTCGTTTTTTCTCCTACGCCGCAGGGCCGCACCGTAATATGGGGATACTTTGCTAAATTTTTCCAGCAGACTTGATAATTGTCCTGATTTGGCTCATATACATAGAGGCGCTTATATTTTCCAAATTGCCGGATGAACTCTTCCGCGGTATCGCCAGTGTAGCCTCCGCAGTCCACAAATACCTCATTCTGATCACAGGAAATAATTCTTTTGTCAAAATACTGGGGGGTTTCCCCATCATAGGCCGCTTGCAGAAAGCTTTGAGCCGGGAAAATCCGATAGCCCAGAAGGTTTCCAAACACTAACCGGGATGCGTCATCCTCCAGGCGGCTGTACAGCCAATCGTAGTGCTGGATATTCTTTAACAGGTCATGAAGCACAAAACGATAGGCGCCGCTGGTCATTCCCTTGGAATAACCGCCCATCGGATACTGCTCCAAAGTTTCCTCCGGCATACCGGCCAGCTCTGCCGCGGCCTTCAGAATCTCCTCGTAACTATGGGTTTTCAGCATGGTAGACATGGCGTCATAGCCTTGGAATGCGCTTTTCAGTTCTGTTTGATTCATCATCCACCTCGGGCGCGTTACCGCGCGTTTTGACCGCCCAGCGGCTCAGCACTCTCAATCAAATACGATACCTTCTGATAGGCGGGGCTTGCCTTCAGCGCCGCCACCGCCGGATCATCCGGTGAATAGGCCGCCAGCATTGCCCGCACCTTTTCCGCCAACTCCAGCAGCTCCGGGCTGGGCGGCGGGGTCTGGAGCTCCGGCGTGTGGTTTATCAAGAATTCCACCATGTCCTTGCGGCTTTCACAGGAGACCAGTCCCTTTCGCAGAAGACGGATGTACTCTACGGAGTCCCCGATCTCCAGCGCGTCGAACGCCTCGGCGCAGTACCATCCAAAACGGTGCATCGCCGGAAGGGCCAACAGATTTTCCTCCCTCAGGACTTCCGATGTATAGCAGCCAACGAGGAAGGCCCGTTCTACCTTCGCGAAGACATGGGCCAGATACAGCCCCTTTTCCCCGTCCTTCCAATCGTAAGCCCGCACCGCCGCCAGGACCAGGGCCCGGGCCCAGGTCAGGCTCTGCCAGCTGCCGGAAAAATCAGCCCCGGTCACACACTTCAATATATCGCTCAGGTCCTCCCGCTCCCGTACCAGGCGGGCGGCAAGCGTGTCCAGCTCCTCCAGCCGCATCGGCCGCCCCAGCACGGGAAAGGCTGTCCCCACCATGACTGCGTGGGCCAGGGCGGAAACCGGCAGCTCATCCCAGTTCTCCACCGTCAGCAGCAGTTCCTCAATTTCCGCCGGGGAATCGCTCTCCAGAATCGCGGCGGCGGTTCCCAAAACGCATCTGCCCTCTAAGGCCTTGTACATGCTCCACACATGGCGGCGGAACGAGGCGTCCTTCGTTTCCGTTTTCTGATAACCCGCTGTAAATGTTTTTCCGCCGGTCTGGATAAACTGCGCGCGCCGCTTTTCTCCCCACTCCCGGTTCGGCTTTTCGGCGCGGATCCCCTCCCAGGCATCCGCCAGCAGCGGCCCGATTTCCCTCTCGCTTCGGAAATAGACCATCTGCATCGTTTCAAGGAAATTGTCCGTCCACTGGGGGTCCAGGACGCTGAAATCCAGGCCGCCCAAAAGTGCCAGCGCCTCATCTTCCCTTCCGACTTCAAAATACCCCCGCGCCAGCACAATCCGAAGGCCCATTTCACAAAGAGGTCCTGTGGTTTGTAAAGAGCCGTACAGCTGACAGGCAATGTCGCCTTTTCCCGCGCGAAAGTCCTCATAGGCTCTCAGCCCAATCTCGCCCCAATGAACGCAGGCGTCAAAGTTCTCTTTGCCCCAATAATATGCCGCGATGTTAAACGCCGCGTCCATGCGGATGAAGTAGGAATCCAAAAACAGCTCTTCCGCGATATGGATCCACTCTTCCAGTTCCGGAAGCCTTAATGTCCGCCCGGAATTGATTGCGTGGCGGAAGATGGACGGACCAAGCGTGTCCCAGCCGCTCGCCTTTTTCCGAACCAGCCGGACTGCCTCGCGGACCTGATCCAGGTAGTCCGGCTCCTCCCCGCCGCTTTCAATCATCTGCAAACGGCTCAGAAGGCTGTCCGGGTCCTCTTCCAGCTTCTTCCTGAGGAGCTTCATGTTCCGCTCCCGCTTTTCCTTCCCCTCGGGGCCATACATACAGACATAGCCGTCGTGGTGAATCAGCGTTTTGCCCAGGCCCAGATTCCGGTATTTCGGCGCTGAAGCCCAATGCTCGTGGATTGCTCCCTCATACCGCACGCCCAGCGACAGCCGCATCAGCCGCCAGGGCATAAAGGTGCCGTAATTTCCATTTGTGTCATAGCTGTAATAATTCCGCTCCGTGATAAAGGCGAAATCCCAGTTCTCTCCACCACCGTTTAGAAACCAGAGAAATTCCTGAATGTCTTCATCCAGCCACTCGTCCGCGTCCAAAGAGAAATACCACTCGCCGGAACAGCGATCAATCACCGCGTTCCGGGCGGCGGCGAAGTCATTGACCCAGGGAAAGTCAAACAGTATGTCAGCGTAACGCTCCGCGATCTCCCGGCTGCCGTCGTCTGAGCCGGTATCTGCCATAACCAGTTCGCAGTTCGCCGCCTCCCGCAGAGGCGCGAGGGATTTCAAGCACCGCTCCAGGCAGCGGATCTCATTTTTAAAAATAATTCCAATGGATAAAACCGGTTTTTTCTCCATGTTCGCAACTCCTTTGTTCCATGTCCTTGGGAAAACCGGCGTAAAAACAACGGCTTTCCCAGAGATAGGGAAACGGGACGGGCTTGTGCCCGCCCCGTAAATGCAATAGCCGGTCCGAAAAAATTTGAAATTAGCGAGGAATCAGCCCAGCAGCTGGAGAACGCCCTGAGGCACAGCATTGGCCTGAGCCAGCATGGCCTGAGCGGACTGCACCAGGATGTTGTTCTTGGTGTAGCTCATCATTTCCTCGGCAACGTCGGTGTCGCGGATGGTGGACTCGGCGTCCTGAATGTTCTCCGCCATGACGGACAGGTTGTTGGCCGTGTGCTCCAGACGGTTCTGGACAGCGCCCAGGTCGCCGCGGATGGAGGAGACATAGTTGATCGCGTTCTTGATAACATCAATGGCCCCATGGGCATTCTCCGCGGTCTTGATGTTAACGTCATTGATGGACTTTCCGTTTGCGGTGATTTTGCCGTCCTTGTCCAGGTCGAAGCCCATGGCGGTGACGTGCATATCGCCCACGTTGACATCCATCTGGTTGAAGGTGTCGCTGGTATCGCCGATCTGAAGCGTCAGCTTGCCCGCCTTAGTGGAGCTGGCCGCAGCCGCTTCCTTCTGCTCCTTCGTGGCATAACTGACAACGCCTTTCCAGGTGGCATCCTGCGGAGTAGTAGACGAGCCCGTCAGCTCATAGCCGGGCTTCGTCTTTCCGTCGTCCGTGACGCGCTCGGTCAGTTTGAGGGTGGCGCTGCCGGCATCGTTACCGATGATGAAGTCGCCCTTGTCCTTGGCCGCGCCGGAAATCAGGGCAGCCGCTTTCTTCAGGCCATCGTTCGTAATCGCGCCGTTCGCGTCGAACAGGTCGCTGCTCAGGGTAATCGAGGTTCCATCGAACTTGTTCTCGGTGCCCTTGGTGAAGGTAAACTCCAGATCGCCAATCTTCAGCGAGCCGCCGTCCGTAATCATGTCGGTGGTCAGATTGAAGCTGCCCTGCGCCTGGGTCGTAAGCTTTCCGACCACCAGATCCTTCTCGATATGGGGCTGGATACCCTCGCCGAAGTTCAGCGTGGTATTGCTACCGCCTGATACGGCGACGTCCGCGCCGATTGCATTACCAGTGGCAGTCAGGGTTGTGGTGGCCTCCGTCTTCATCTCGAAGGTCAGCTTATCGCCAGCGAAGGAATAGGAGAACCCATGGTTGCCAATTGTTACAGAGCCGGTATTACTACCACCGCCGGCAACAGAGAAGCTGGTCATACCGCCGGCGGAAACCGACGCGGTAAGGGTCACGCCCGCATAGGCAACCGTCACAGTCTCATTGCCGGTGGAGGTGCTCTCAGCCTTCAGGTCGGACAGGTCCAGGGTGAACACCATCTTCTGGGCCGTAGCGCCGTCTTCATGGTCCTTAATCTTTGTGAAGTTGGTGACCTCGGTAAAGGCGTTGGACATCGCCGCGTCCTTTTCCGCCTGGGCGGCTTTGGCGTCCAGGTTTCCGTTCAGCAGGCTGATGCCGTTGAAGTTGGCGGAGTCCGCGATACGGTTGATTTCGGCTTTCAGCGCGTCCATTTCCTTGTTCAGGTTCACGCGGTCCACGGGATCGTCATAGGTGCCGTTGGCGGACTGAGTGGCCAGGTAATCCATGCGGTTGAGCATGTCCTGAATCTCCTGCATGGCGCCCTCGGCGGTCTTCACCAGGGAGATGCCGTCCTTGACGTTTTTCTGGGCGGCGTTCAAGCCGGTGATCTGGGCACGCATTTTCTCAGAAATAGCGAGGCCCGCGGCGTCGTCACCGGCGCGATTGATTTTATAGCCGGAGCTCAGCTTTTCCAGGTTCTTAGAAAGAGCGCTGGTGTTGGTGTTGTAGTTCCGGTAGGCGTTCATAGCCATAATGTTATGCTGGATTCTCATTTTATAATCCTCCTATAAATAAAATGATTGCAGGGATTCCGGCGCTTTAGGACATCCTGTCCCTCAGCTTGTGTGGAGTACCATTCAAACTATCCGCTTGCGCACAGCAGCCGGTTTGTCCGGTACGGTACATTATTTCATCCGGCTCGTCAGCCGTCTGAAACCCATTTATTTTGGGGTGCACGCGGTTTCGTTGGACGCGAATTCAAGCGGGAAGATGAAATCAAGCTGCTGCCGCGGGGCTTTCGCGTCCTCGTCCCCGCCATCCATCCGGCGAAGCAGCTGCCGCATGGAATATTTCAGTCCGGCCTTTGTGATACAGATCGTCCGGGGTTTTGTACACCCCCGTCCAGCCGTCTTCGGTTTACTCAACCGCTTTCAATACTACATATCGGCGGCATTCTACCAAAAATAATAGTCTGAATAAAAATATTTTTCTGTCCGGGGTGTACACTTCCCCGGACAGTTTTTATACCTGTTCGACTGCCGCTTCCGCCCGCAAAGCGGCGTCATGGAAGGTGGCCTTTGGCATTGCGCAGGCATTGGCGGCTTCACGCTTTTGGGTGATAAAGGACCGCTGGTCCAGAATTTCCGTGTAGTTACACCCAAGGCGGTCAATGCTTTTGACCGCCAGCACGTCCTCCGGACGCAAGGTTCGCACCAGCCGCCGGTAATGGGGCCTTTTAAAGTCCTTCCCGGACAGCTTCTCCACCACGATGTCTTCCTCCGGAAAAGGTACTTCCATCTTTCGTGATTGCTGACAAAGTCAGCATTTGCAAGGGTTTCAATATGGCGCTTTATCAATGTTCTTCAAAGGAACACTTCTTTATGTGATGTGTTCCTTACGCCCTCTCTTTCTGCTCACCGGATATAGGCCCGGTGGAACATCTTCTTGCCCTTTTTGATAATAACGCCCTCTCCCTGGAAGTCCGCCTGGTCAAAGGACGCGGCAATGTCCGTCACTTTTTTGTCGTTTACCATCATGCCCCCCTGCTGAATCAGCCGCCGGGCCTCCCCGTTGGAGGGGCACAGGCCGCAGGCCACCAGCAGGGCGATGGCTCCGATCTTCCCGTCCTCGAACTTGGCGGCGGGCAGCTCCGTGGAGGGCATGTGCTCCGTAGAGCCGCTTCCCGCGAAGAGGCCCCGGGCGGTCTCCTGGGCCTTTTCCGCCTCCTCCTGCCCGTGGACCAGCTTGGTCAGCTCGTAGGCCAGAATCTCCTTGGCCCGGTTCAGCTGGCTGCCCTCCCATTTGTCCATAGCGTCGATCTCCTCCAGGGGCAGGAAGGTCAGCATGCGGATGCACTTGAGGACATCCGCGTCCCCCACGTTCCGCCAGTACTGGTAGAACTCGAAGGGAGTGGTCTTGCTGGGGTCCAGCCACACCGCGCCCTTGGCGGTCTTTCCCATCTTTTTGCCCTCGGAGTTCATCAGCAACGTGATGGTCATGGCGTAGGCGTCCTTGCCCAGCTTCCGGCGGATCAGCTCCGTGCCGCCCAGCATATTGCTCCACTGGTCGTCGCCGCCGAACTGCATATTGCAGCCCAGGGTCTGGAACATGTGGTAAAAATCATAGGACTGCATGATCATATAGTTGAATTCCAGGAAGCTGAGGCCCTTCTCCATCCGCTGCTTGTAGCACTCCGCCCGGAGCATGTTGTTCACGGAAAAGCAGGCCCCCACTTCCCGCAGAAGCTCGATATAGTTCAGCTTCATCAGCCACTCGGCGTTGTTCACCATAATGGCCTTGTCCGGTCCGAACTCAATGAACCGCTCCATCTGCTTTTTGAAGCAGTCGCAGTTGTGCTGAATGGTTTCCGTGGTCATCATCTGCCGCATGTCCGTCCGGCCGGAGGGGTCCCCCACCATGCCGGTGCCGCCGCCGATCAGGGCGATGGGCCGGTTTCCCGCCATCTGAAGGCGCTTCATCAGGCACAGCGCCATGAAGTGGCCCACATGGAGGCTGTCCGCCGTGGGGTCGAAACCGATGTAGAACACCGCCTTGCCGGTATTCACCAGTTCCCGGATCTCCGCCTCGTCGGTGACCTGGGCGATAAGGCCCCGGGCCTTGAGTTCCTCGTAAATCTGCATGTTGCATCTTCTCCTTTGTTGTGTTTTCGGAACGAAAAACGCCCCCGTCCCGGTGGGGACAGAGGGCGAAAGCATTCGCGGTACCACCTCTGGTTCGCCGTCTTCTCGCGAACACGGCCTCATGGAGTGCCGACACACTCCCGCGCGGTAACGGGCGCACCCGGTGCGTGCCTACTGGGATTTCCTCCGTTCGGACGCCAGCTCCAAGGGGTATTCGCCGTCCGCCTCCCTCCCCCTTCCACCAAGCCGGGGGCTCTCTTTGCGAAGGACATGACGGGTACTGGGCCTTTTCATCGCTGTGAATGGTATTGTAGCAGACGGACCGGGGATTGTCAATACAAACCGGCGGCGGCCTGCCTGGCAGTGTAATTTATCCATACGGCAAATCGAGCGGGAAACTGGGCGCGGGCGGTTTCCCGGCGGAGCCCGCTCTTGTGATTTTTGAAAATACGTGCTATGATAGATATATCAAAAAGAGGAGGCCCGCCATGAAAAAGGGAATGCTTGCCGCGCTGCTCTGCCTGATCCTCCTCTCCGGCTGCGGAGGGAAGCCGGAACCGATTCCTCTGGAGGAGCTTCCCCAGGACTACAGCCTGGAACAGGCCAAGGCGGATGGCTGTCTCGTCACAGAGGACTGTACCGTCACCAGCGGGCGGGAGAGCTGGGAGGATTTTTTAGAAGCTGTTGCCGCCGGAAAAGCCGCCTCGGTGCGGCTTTGCAGCTACTACACGCTGGACGACCCTTCCCGGTATGACCCGGAGTATTATGCGTCCATCAAGAACGACTATCCCAAGATGTCTCTTGAGGACCTGTCCTATGACGGGGAGAGCTTTACCTCTGTTTTCTATCAGGAGGGCGAGCGGTGTGAATGGAATTATTCCCTCCTTCGAAGGTTTGAGGAGGAGGTTCAATCCGACCTGCTCCCCTATGATTCCTGCATCTCCTATATACTGACCGATGACGCCGAGGCTACTTACGACCAGCTTCTCGGCAGTCTTGCCAGTTCCCGGCTGGAGGACCACATTCCATTCCACATTGTATACCGTGAGGAAATCGTCCTGGAAGCCTGAACCGCCCTGCCCATGAGAGGAGAAGTGGATGGAATATATCCCCGCCAAGTCCATCGTGAACCGGACCAAGGACCCCAGTTGGTTCGGAACGGAATACAACATGAACATCTACCGGGGCTGCTGTCACGGCTGCATCTACTGCGACAGCCGGAGCGATTGCTACCACAACGAGGACTTTGACCGGGTCAAGGCCAAGGCGGACGCCCTGCGGATCATCCGGGACGACTTGGAAAGCAAGGTCAAGGTGGGCGTAGTGGGCACAGGCTCCATGAGCGACCCCTACAATCCCTTTGAAGAAGAGCTCCAGCTTACCCGCCGGGCCCTGACGCTGCTGGAGGCCTATGGCTTCGGCGTGGCCATCGCCACGAAAAGCGACCTCATCGTCCGGGACATCGACGTGCTGGCTTCCATTAACCGGACCATGCCCGCTATCTGCAAAATCACCCTCACCACCTGCGACGACGCCTTGGCCGCCAAGGTGGAACCCCATGCCCCTCCCCCCTCCCGCCGTCTGGCGGCGGTGGAGCGGCTCAGCGCGGCGGGGCTGTTTACCGGCATTTTGATGATGCCCATTCTTCCCTTTTTGGAGGACCGCCCGGAGAACATCCGGGATATCGTGAACCGGGCGGCGGACGCGGGAGCCCGGTTTGTCTACCCCGCCCTGGGCATGACCTGCCGGGCGGGACAGCGGGAGTATTTTTACCGGAAATTAGAGGAGCATTTCCCTGGTCAGGGCCTGGCGGAAAAATACCAGAGGCGGTACGGTCCCCGGTACGAATGCGCCAGCCCAAAAGCCCGGGCGCTGTGGGAGGTCTTTCAAGAGGCCTGTAACCGCCGGGGGATGCTGTACTCCATGGGCCGCATTGTCACCGCCTCCCGGCGGGGGCATGAGACGGACCAGCTCAGCTTATTTTAGGACTTGGTTGAAAGGCGGCGAAACGCCGGTTTTCAGCCGGGTCCTAAAAAAATAGCCTGAGCGTGCAGCATTTTCCCCCTCTGGACGGTATTCCTGATAGAGCGCTCACCATCCGCCAAATAGGAAGAAGGTGCAAAATGGACACGGAATCCGCCGTGGAGCGGTACGGAACCATGGTCTACCGCCTGGCTTATGCCCAGCTCCGCAGCCGCCAGGACGCCGACGACGTCTTTCAGGAGGTTTTCCTCCGCTACCACCGCGCCGCCCCGCCCTTTGAAAGCGAGGAGCACCGAAAGGCCTGGCTTCTGCGGGTGACGGCCAACCGCGCAAACAGCCTTGCCGTCTCTCCCTGGCGGAAACGCAGCGTCCCGCTGGAGGACGTCTATTCGTACAGCCAGCCGGAGGAATCCGGCCTGGACGCCGCCCTGGCCCAGCTGCCGCCCAAGTACCGGGCCGTCATCCATCTTTACTACTATGAGGGCTATGACACGGAGGAAACCGCCCGTATTCTGGGGCGCAAGCCCTCCACCGTCCGCGCCCAGCTGACGCGGGCCCGGCAGGCCCTGGCCCGCCTTTTGAAGGAGGATTTATGAACTTTACAGAGACTTACCAGCGTCTCAATACCCCCATTGCTCCCTCCCCCCGCTTAATCGAAAAGACCCTGGCAAAAGCACGGCGTCCCTCATTTCCCCTTCGCCGCCTGATTAGCATTGCCGCGGCGGCGGCGGTGCTCCTGTCCACCCCGGCTTTGGCGGCGCAGACCGAAGCGGGCTACCATCTGCTCTATGCTCTCTCCCCTGCCGCCGCTCAGTTCTTTCAGCCTGTGCAAAGATCCTGCGCAGACAACGGCGTGACGGCGGAGGTGGTTTCCGTCCGTGTGGAGGGCGATACCGCACAGGCGTACATCGCCCTTCGGGGGAACACGGTGGACGCGAACTGCGACCTCTTTGACAGCGCCAGCTTTCACTTCCCCTTTGACCAGACCGGCCACTGCGAGCGGGCCGGCTTTGACCCTGCCACCAATACCGCGCTCTTCCTGGTGACCACCCAGACCATGGATGGCTCCGCCATCCCCCAGGGACGAAAGATGACCTTCTCCCTGGGCTGCTTCCTCTCCGGCAAACAGGCGCTGGAAGGTGCGGCGGTTCCTCTGGCGCTGGCGGACCACGCCGCGGAGGCAGAGACCGTGGAGGGATTCTTCCGCACCGGCGGCGGTGGAAACCTGGAGCTGGCGGACTCAGTCTCCATGCTCCGGCCCGGCGAGGCCCTGGCGGAACCGGCCCCCGGCCTTCCCGTCACTGCCGCCGGGTACGCGGACGGCCTGTTCCATGTCCAGCTCTGCCAGGGCAACGCCGTAGAACTGGACAACCACGGACGGCTGTGGCTGGAAAGCGAGAGGGGACAGCGTATGGACAGTCTTGCTTCCGCTTCTTTTACTGATTTGACAGAGGAGGGCGCGCGGCTGGATTACCAGGAATTTGTCTTCGATGTCGAGCCGGAAGACTTGGCAAACTATACGCTCCATGGTGACTTTTACACCGCCTCCGCCCGGATTGACGGGAACTGGCGCATTACCTTCCCCCTGGAAAACGCCGCGTGAAGCGCTTGCGGTTCCAGCGCGAATATAAATCGCCCCAGGCCATGCGCTTCGCATCGCCTGGGGCGGTTTCGATCTTGGGTTCCCTCCATCCAGGGGCTTACTTTCAAGTCCTAATGCCGGTAGAAAGTTGAAAAGGAGAACCGTCTTTCAAATCTGCCAAAAACCCACAGCCAAACGATTAGGAGGGCTGTCTTCAATCAGTGAACAGCGGCGTGGAGAGATAGCGGTCGCCGGAATCCGGCAGAAGGGCTACGATGGTCTTCCCCTTGTTCTCCACTCGCTTAGCCAGCTGGACCGCCGCCCAAACCGCCGCGCCGGAGGAAATGCCCACCAGCACCCCCTCCTTTTGTCCCACCAGCTCCCCGGCTTTGGCGATGGCCCCCCGCATGCCCTTGGCCCCCTCGGTGAGGACCAGCTCCGCACCGTAGGCCTTCATAATCTGGCGGCGCTCCACGCTCATGGTTTCGGGCATGACGATGATGATCCGATACCCTCTGGCGGCGGCCACAGAGGCCAGGCCGATGCCGGTGTTGCCGGAGGTGGGCTCAATAATAACGGAGTCGGCCTCTTTCTTTAGGGCGTCTGCGCTCCCAAATAGGCCAAGTGAAGTTAACGGATGGAACCTACAGCAAGAAGTACCAGCCTCTTGGCTGGTACTCCTTCGTTTGTCGTAAATATGCCGCAAACCTGAAAAGCAGCATCCGGCATCGCAGAAATCCGAAAGGCTGCCAAAGCTTTTTCCCAGGAAGCCACCCATTCCGTGAAAACTTTTTGCCGGAATTTAATCCAAGGGCTTCATCGTGGGGAACAGAATCACATCCCGGATGGTATCCGCCCCGGTCAGCAACATGACGCACCGGTCGATGCCAATGCCCAACCCGCCAGTAGGAGGCATGCCGTATTCCAGAGCCGTAAGGAAATCCTCGTCCATCATACCAGCCTCATCGTCTCCCTTGGCCCGCATCTCAACCTGCTTCTGGAACCGCTGGCGCTGGTCAATGGGATCGTTGAGCTCGGAGAAGGCATTGCCCATTTCACTGTGGCAGATAAACAACTCAAACCGCTCGGTGAGCCGGGGGTCCTTGGGAGACCGCTTTGCCAGCGGCGAGACATCCACAGGGTGCATCGTGATAAAAGTAGGCTGAATCAGCTTTTCTTCCACCTTCTGATCAAAGCACTCATACAGAGCATTGCCCCAGGTCTTGTCCGCTGTTTCCGGCAGTTCTACGCCGATGGATTTGGCGGCGGCGACCGCCTCCTCATCCGAGGCGATTGTCATAAAGTCGATGCCGCAATACTGCTTCACCGCCTCATGCATGGGCATACGAGGCCAGCCGGGAGTCAAATCAATATCCTCACCCTGCCACTGTACCTGATAAGTCCCCAGCAGCTTCTGGGCAGCGGATGACAGCAGGTCCTCAAAAAGGTCCATCATATCATTAAAATCCGCGTAGGCCTGATACAGCTCAATGGTGGTGAACTCTGGGTTATGCTTAGGGTCCATGCCCTCGTTGCGAAAGATGCGGCCGATCTCATATACCCGGTCCATACCGCCCACGATCAGCCGCTTTAAAGGCAACTCGGTGGCAATACGCATATACATGTCGATGTCCAGGGTGTTGTGATGGGTTATAAAAGGCCGGGCGGTAGCGCCGCCGGAAATAGTGTTCAGCACAGGCGTTTCGACCTCGATATATCCCCGGCCGTCCATAAAGTCCCGCACATGCTTGATGAACTTCGACCGGACCAGGAAGTTGTTCTTCACATCCGGGTTCACCATCAGATCCACATAGCGCTGGCGGTAGCGGAGCTCCTTGTCCTGGAGGCCGTGGAACTTCTCCGGCAGGGGCAGCAGGGACTTGGAGAGCAGGGTGATGTTCTTTGCCCGGACGCTCATCTCCCCCCGCTGGGTGCGGAAGACCTCGCCGTCCACGCCGACAATATCGCCGATATCGAATTTCTTGAATTTCTTATAGACCGCCTCGTCCATTTCGTCCTGGCGGGCATAGAGCTGAATGCGGCCGTCCTTGTCCTGCAAATCGCAGAAGCTCACTTTCCCCATGCCCCGCTTGCTCATGAGGCGGCCCGCTACCTTGACGGGCTTGCCCTCCATGGCGTCGAAATTCTCCTTGATCTGCCGGGACGTGGCGTCCCAGTCAAAGCGGGTCAGCTGGAAGGGGTCCTCCCCCGCCGCCTGGAGCTCCGCCAGCTTCTCCCGGCGGACCCTGGTCTGCTCGCCCAGGTCCATCTCGGGCTTTTTCATTTGTTCTGCCATGCTTTTCTCCTTCCCTGACGATGCTCAGCGCTCGATCTTCAAAACCTTATACTGGATATTCCCCCGGGGGGCCTCCACCACGGCGGTCTCCCCTTCCTTCTTGCCGATAAGGGCTTTTCCAAAGGGGGACTCCTCGGAGATAATGCCGTGCATGGGGTCGGATTCTTGGGAGCCCACAATGGTATACGGCGTGGGCATGGGCTTGCCGTCGGGTCCCTCCACCGTTACCTTGCAGCCGATGGCCACCACATCGGTGTTGCTGCTCTCGTCCACAATGACGGCGTGCTGGAGAATTTCCTCCACCTCGGCAATGTGGGAATAGAGCTTGCCCTGTTCGTTTTTGGCTTCGTCATATTCGCTGTTTTCGCTGAGGTCGCCGAAGCCCCGGGCCACCTTGATCTGCTCCGCCACCTCGTCGGACCGGGTGGTCTTGAGGTAGTTCAGTTCCTCCTGCAGCTCGTCGTAACGAGCCTGACTCATCTTGTATTCTTTTGCCATATCGGACGGTTCCTTTCTTCATTATGCCTCACGCCGGGAGTCGAATTTTCCCAGGGCACAATTTTACAAGATGATATTATATAGAAGGACTTCGGGAATGTCAAGCCTCTCCGCCCGCGGCAGCCTTCCCGGTCCCCAGAACGATCTGCTCCCGCTTCAAGGCCCCCGCTTCCCGGAGGACCGCCAGGAGCTGGCCCCGGTCCGCGCCATGTGGCAGGGCCTCCTCCGCCTCCGGCGGCAGAGACAGCGGCGGCAGGGCCTGACCCTCGTCATAGAGCCGCAAGGCCACGGGATTTTTCAGGGACAAATCCGTCCTGGGGTCGAACAGGACCAGGGCTTCCGCCCCCTCCATCTGGTCCTTGGAGGGGCCCAGCAGCAGCGACACGCCGTACTCCCGCCGGAGCTGGCGGCAAAGCTCCTCCCCTCCGTAGGGCAGGTCCAGCAGCACATAGCGGTGCCGGAGGCACAGCTCCGTCACGGTCCGCACCGCCTCCCCCGTCAGCGCCGCCGCCGACACCGCCACCCGGGCCCCGGCTACCGGGCAGCCTTTCTCCGTCAGCCCTACCCGGACCCAGTCCGCCGCCAAGGCCCGCCGCAGGGCCAGGGTGGCTACAGGCCGCAGGCCGCATTTCACCAGCAGCTCCCGGAAGGGGAACTCCTCCGGCAGCACAATCTGAGTCACGCCGCGCTTTCGCAGCTTCTTTCCCGCCGCCACACAGCGGCGGCGCAGAACCGCCCCATGGGGGCTTTGTATAATCTCCGCCTGTAAAAAACGCATCTTGAGCACAAAGCGCTCCTCTATCTGAACGCTTTTTTGTCCCCTCTTGGGCTCCGTCAAGGCTAAGTAACCTACCATAAAAGCACTACCTCCCGCCCCATGATATGGGGCGGGAGGCCGGAATATGTATCGGAATCAAGCGTCCTTTGCAAATGTGGCCCCGGTGAGGTAGCCTTTGGCGATGGGATTGATAATCGTATTGTTTTCTTTGATCTCGAAATGGAGGTGAGGGCCGGTGGAATTTCCCGTGGAGCCGGTAATTCCAAGCACGTCGCCCTGCTTTACCTGCTGGCCCACGCTGACCTTCCGGCTACTCATATGGCCGTATAGGGTGGTGTTGCCCGCGCCGTGGTAAACAACCACATAATGCCCGTAGGACTTGGAGTACTCGGAAATGATAACCTGTCCCGCCTTGGCGGCGTAGATGCTGCTGTTGTAGCCTACCCGGCCGATGTCGGTTCCCTTGTGGTTCGTGGAGCCGATGCCGCCGGGAGAGGCCCGGCCGCCTACGGTAGAGGTAACATAGCGGCTATTTACCGGCCAGATATACCCGCCGGGATTGGAGGTGGGACCGGACTGGCCCGCCGCGGCCCGCCGGGCCGCTTCCTCCTCCTCCATCTTCTTAATCAGGGCCTTGATCCGGGCCTGGACCTGCTCCTCCTCTTCGGAGAGGTCGTCCAGGGCGTTTTCCTGCTCCTGCTGCTGCTGGCGGAGCTTTGTCACCAGGGCGTTGGCCGCGTCCCGCTGGGAATCCAGGTCCCGCTTCTTGGCCTCCAGCTCCGCCTTGGCCTCCTCGGAGGCGGTTTTCTGCCCCTCCAGCTCCGCTTTTTTTTCGGCGGTAAGGGCTTGCAGGATTTTCAAATCGTCAATGACCCGCTGGTCATACTCCATGATCTCGTTCACCACGTCCAGGCGGCCCAGGAGATCCGAAAAGCTGTTGGCCCGGAACAGCACGGACCAGTACTCCACCTTCCCCTGCTCCTCCATAGCCCGGACCCGCTTGCAGAAAAGCTCATACTGGGCCGCTTCCCTGGCCTCCGCGTCCGCCAGCTCCGCCGCCGTCTGGGCAATCAGATCCTCATAGGTGGCAATTTCCTCTTCCTTGTTGCCGATCTCCTGCTCTGTTACGCCGATCTGGCCGTCCAGGAGGCGCTTGCGCTCCATGGTAGTGCTGATGTCGGAGGACAGCTTGTCAATCTGGGCCTGGATATCCTTTTTCTCCTGAGCCAGGCCCTTGGCGTCGCTTTTCAGCGCGTCGATGTCCGCCTGGGTCACCGCCGAAGCGGCGGGAGCCAGATCCGCCAGAAGCAGGCACAGCGCCAGGGCCAGAAGCGGCAAGGACCGGAGGAGAAACCATCTGCAATTTCGTTTCATGCCGCCCTCCTCAGACCTGTAAGTACTTCCGAATAGCGGAAAGGCTGCCCCCCACGCCGATGAAGATGCCCGCCCCCGCGAAGGAGCCCGCCACAGGGCCCCAGAGCTCTTTGAAGGGGATTACCTCGATGAGCTGCATAGCGTCGCTGGTGCTGACTCCCTGGGCCACGGCCTCATAGAGGCCCCACTCCATCAAGAAAGCCACGGAGGCCCCCAGGAAGCCCATGAGGAAGCCCTCATAGACGAAGGGCCAGCGGATAAAGCCGTTGGTAGCCCCCACCATCCGCATGATGGCGATTTCCTCCCGCCGGTCGAAGGTGGTGAGGCGGATGGTGTTGGAGATGATGAACACGGACACCAGGAACAAAATGGCAATCAGGGCCACGCAGACCACAGTCGCCACGTTCCGCAGGGTGATGAAGCCACCGGCAATCTCCTCAGAGGCGTTGACATAGGCAATGCCGTCCACCGCATCCACTGCCGCCTTCGTCTGCGAGATACGTTCCAGATCCGCAACCTTAATGGAAAAGCGGTCCCGCAGAATGTTGGGGTCCAGGTCCCGGAACATTTCCTCGTCGGGATACTGCTCTACAAACCGCTCCATGGCCTGCTGGCGGCTGATGAAGGTAACGGAGGCCACATTGGGAATCGCCGCCAGCTTGCTCTGGAGGTTCTTGGGCTCCGCGAAGTCCTCCTCCACAAAGGCCAGCATCTCGTTCTCCCGTTCCAGGTCCTTCAAAAGCCCGTTGGCGTTCACCGCCACCAGGGTGAAGGTCCCCATGATGAGAAGGCACGCCACGGTGATGCCGATGGCGGCGAAGCTCATGAACCCATGGCTGAACATGTTGGAGACGCCCTCATGGATAAAATATCCGAAATTGTGCTTAGACATGAATGCGTCCTCCCACATAGCCGCCGACGCTGTCATTGACCACACGGCCGGAATCAATGGTGACCACCCGTTTGCCGAAGTGGTCCACCAGGTCTTTCTCGTGGGTTACCACCACCATGGTGGTGCCCAGCTTGTTGATTTTTACCAATAAATCCATCAGCTCCAGGGACCGCTCCGGGTCCAGGTTTCCGGTGGGCTCGTCGGCGATGATGGTGGCCGGGTTGTTCACCAGGGCCCGGGCAATGGCCACCCGCTGCTGCTCCCCGCCGGAAAGCTCGTCGGGGTAGCTGTAGGCCTTCTTCTCCAGGCCCACCAGCTCCAGCACATAGGGAATGCGCTTCCGGCTCTCCTTGGCGGAGGCTCCCACGGCCCGCATGACAAAGGCCAGGTTATCATAAACCGTCTTTTTTTCAATCAGGCGGAAATCCTGAAAGATGACCCCCAGAGTCCGGCGCATCAGGGGAATCTGGCGCTCGGAAATGTTCCGGGTGGAAAAGCCGTTGACCCGGACCCGGCCCGCGTTGGGCTCCACCTCGCCGGTGAGCAGCTTGATGATGGTGGACTTGCCGGAACCGGAGGGGCCCACCAGGAAGACAAATTCGCCGGGGTCAATCCGCAGGGAGATTCCCCGGATGGCCTTGGTTCCGTTGTCGTATTCCATTTCCACGTCCTTCAATTCAATGAGGGCGCTTTCTGATTCTAACATAGAGGCACCTCCAAATGGCGTCGAAAACTGGGAGAGACGGGGGCAGCCGACAAAATTCGGATATAATTGTAGCATAAACCACGGGCTCAGTCAATGCGGAGCGCCGCCAAACTATTGTGGTAGTTTTCGTGTATCTTTTATCACGAATTCTCAAAAATGATAATACCATTTCATTTCCCAGGAACAGCCTTCCGGCGGCACACGAGAAAGCGGCGGACAGAGGTCCGCCGCTCAGGCTCTTATCAGGAATCAATGCCCCGGGAGGTCAGGTATTTCTTGACCATCAGCGCCACCTTAAAGGTGATGGCGTCGTCGAACTCCCGCAGGTCCAGTCCGGTCAGCTTCTTGATTTTCTCCAGCCGGTAGACCAGGGTATTCCGGTGGACGAACAGCTTCCGGGCCGTCTCGGAGACGTTCAGGTTGTTCTCGAAGAAGCGGTGAATGGTGAAGAGGGTCTCCTTGTCCAGGGCGTCGATGGGGTTCTTCTTGAAGACCTCCTGGAGGAACATCTCGCAAAGGGTGGTAGGCAGCTGGTAGATCAGGCGGCCGATGCCCAAGTTCTCGTAGTTAATGACATATTTTTCCGTGTCGAAAACCTTGCCCACGTCAATGGAAATCTGGGCCTCCTTATAGGACTTGGCCAAATCCCGCAGATGGGTGGCGATGGTGCCGATGCCCACGACCACGGTGCTCTCCGTGCCGGAGCGGAGGCTTTCCTCAATGGAGGAGGCGATTTTATTCAGCTCCCGGAAGCCCGCTCCCTCGGGCATCTGCCGGACCAGGACCACATCCCCGTCGCCGATGTTCAGCACGAAATCGTTCTGCCGGTCAGGGAACATAGCCTGCACCACGTCGGTGGGAACAGACTCCCCTTTCTTCAAAGCCCGGACTACGAACACACCCCGGGCCACATCGGCGGTAACCCGCAGCTCCTTGGCCCGCATGTAGATGTCGCCCAGCATGATGTTGTCAGAGATGATATCCTTGATAAAAGACCCCCGGTCATGCTTTTCCTCATAATACGCCTTGGCCGCGTTCAGCGCTACCGTGGCCACGGAGCACACCGCTTTGCTCACGTCGTTTTCCCCAAAGGCGAACGCCGCGTAGTCAAATTGATTCCCCCAGCCGTTCAAGGCCTTAAAGGTTTTTCCCTCGGAGGAGATCAGCGCGCCGGCGGCATTGTTTACCACTGGGACATACTCCGTCCACCGCTGGCCGATCAGGGAGAGCTCGCTGCAGGCAATGACCACGCCTTCCCCATCAATGACTCCAATCGTGCGGTCCGTGTTTTCCTTCAACTGCAATACCACATTTTGATAAATTCTTCCAGACATGGCCGTCCTCCTCACCTAAAATACCGGGGAAGCAGTGATACCATTTTTTCAACATCCCTATTATATCGTCAACTTCACCAAATTGCAAGATGTTTTTTCTTTTTTCAACAAAAAACTCATTCCCTTTTTGGTAAGTATTCGGACTTTTTCTCAGAACTACACAAGGGCACGCAGTTTTGCAATCTCCTCCTCAGTCAAAAAGCGAAATGCCCCCCGGGGAAGCTCCGGGTCCAGGGGCAAATCTCCCATTTGCACCCTCTCGAGGTATGCTACCGGCTTTCCTCTCGCCGCCAGCATCCGCTTAATCTGATGAAACTTTCCTTCCCGTAGGGTAACCCGCGCTTCGCTCTCTTCCCCAGCCGTAAGAATCTCCAGCCCGGCGGGAAGGCATTGAAGTCCATCCGCCAGGGACATTCCGGCGGCGAAAGCCCGGCAGTCTTCCTCTGTCAGACGGCCAGACGTCCGGACATAATACACTTTGTCCACATGCCGTTTTGGGGAAAGGAGGGCATGGGCCAAGCCTCCCTCATTCGTCAGCAGCAGCAAACCCTCGGTGTCCTTGTCCAAACGGCCTACAGGAAAAAGCTCCTGCCGCTGAAGGTCCCGGGGCAGCAATTCCAGAACCGTCTTCCCCCGCCCATCCTCGGTCGCGGAGAGAAATCCGGCGGGCTTATTCAGCATAACCCAAGTATAACGGCGGAAGAGCAGCGGCTCTCCGTTCACATGAATCGCCGCCTCCTCCGGGTCAAACTTTTCTTCTACGGAAAGAGCGGCGGCGCCGTTTACCGTTACCAATCCCCGGCGGACCAGCTCTTTCGCCTCCCTGCGGGACCATTTTCCCGTGGAGGCGATGATTTTATCCAGCCGCTGCTGTTCCACGGCGTTACTCCCCCTTCCGGCCCTTTTGCATGGGCCCTGTGATTGCTTGTTTAATTGTAGCATATTTTTATGAAAAAATGAATAAGGAACTGTCAGGAGGGATTGACATGTTGATTTGGACCGCAAAATTTTCCCGAAAGAAAGCCGTCGCCGCCGTCGTCCTCATGGGCGTGGTTATGGCGGCGCTGATTGTCCTGACCGGCCGGACCCCGGAAGAGCCGGAAGTTCCACTGCCCACGCTGTCAACCAATGAGGAGCGAGTAGCCTATCTGCGCTCTCTAGGCTGGGAGGTTGAGCCGGAGCCTATCGAAACCCTGCAATTCCTGCTGCCCGCGGAGCTGGAAGAGCCCTACCGCTCTTACAATGAGCTTCAGCTCAGCCAAGGCTTCGACCTGACAAATTGCTGCGGCAAGCAGATAAGCCGCTGCACTTACACCGTCACAAATTACCCGGGCCAGGCTGAGGGCGTGCAAGCGAATCTTTACATTTGCGAGGACGCGCCGGTGGCCGGAGACGTCTGCTCCTCTGGTGCCAGGGGATTTCAAGAGCCGCTTATTCAAAAGGGGGAATGAGAAAAAAGGACTGCCGCGAAAAACGGCAGTCCTTTTTATGCACAGGGAATTACTCAGCGATGTCGGTGACAGCGCCGGAGCCAACGGTGCGGCCGCCCTCGCGGATAGCGAAGCGGAGGCCCTTCTCAATGGCGATGGGGGTGATCAGCTCCACGGACATTTCGACGTTATCGCCGGGCATGCACATCTCGGTGCCCTCGGGCAGGGAGATGACACCGGTGACGTCGGTGGTACGGAAGTAGAACTGGGGACGATAGTTGTTGAAGAAGGGGGTGTGACGGCCGCCCTCTTCCTTGGACAGGACGTAGACCTGGCCCTTGAACTTGGTGTGGGGGTTGATGGACTTGGGCTTCGCCAGAACCTGGCCGCGCTCAATGCCATTGCGGTCGATGCCGCGGAGCAGAACGCCGATGTTGTCTCCGGCCTCGGCGAAGTCCAGCAGCTTGTGGAACATCTCGATGCCGGTGACGACGGTCTTCTTGGTCTCGTCGGCCAGGCCCACGATCTCGACTTCCTCGCTGAGCTTCAGCTGGCCGCGCTCCACACGGCCGGTGGCGACGGTGCCGCGGCCGGAGATGGTGAACACGTCCTCGACGGGCATCAGGAAGGGCAGAGAGTCGTCGCGGGGAGGAGTGGGGATATAGTCGTCAACAGAATCCATGAGCTCCTTGATGCAGGCATACTCGGGAGCGGCGGGATCGCTGGAATCGGACACCAGGGCATTCAGGGCGGAACCCTTGATGATGGGCAGATCGTCGCCGGGGAACTCGTAGGTGCTCAGCAGCTCACGGACTTCCATCTCCACCAGCTCCAGCAGCTCCTCGTCGTCCACCTGGTCGCACTTGTTCAGGAACACCACGATGGCGGGCACGCCCACCTGGCGGGCCAGCAGGATGTGCTCACGGGTCTGGGCCATGGGGCCGTCGGAGGCGGCGATGACCAGGATCGCGCCGTCCATCTGAGCAGCGCCGGTGATCATGTTTTTGATATAGTCGGCGTGGCCCGGGCAGTCAACGTGGGCATAGTGCCGCTTTTCGGTCTCATATTCCACGTGGGCGGTGTTGATCGTGATACCACGGGCCTTTTCCTCGGGAGCCTTGTCGATGCTGTCATAAGCCTCGAATTCGGCCTTGCCCTGGAGGGACAGCCACTTGGTGATGGCGGCAGTCAGGGTGGTCTTGCCATGGTCGACGTGGCCGATGGTGCCAATGTTTACATGGGGTTTGTTTCTTTCAAACTTTTGCTTAGCCATTTGAAAATCCTCCTAATTCATGTTCGGTTGCAGTCTGGGCATTGCGAAACGATAATCAGCAATGTCTATTCTACAGTATTCCAACTGGAAAATCAATCCCCTTTTCCCAATTTGGTCCAGGGCTTTTCCAAAGGTCAGTTGGGCTTCACCCGGGTTTCCACGATCTTTTCCGCGATGCTCTTGGGAATCTCCTCATAGCTGTGGGGCTCCATAGAGTACTGGCCGCGGCCCTGGGTGCTGGAGCGCAGGTCGGTTGCGTAGCCAAACATGTTGGCCAGAGGCACCAGCGCGTCCACCTGCTGGGCGCCGGGACGGGCTTCCTGTCCCTGAATCTGGCCGCGGCGGGCGGTCAAATCGCCGATCACGGTGCCAAGATACTCGTCGGGGACGATGACGGAAACCTTCATGATCGGCTCCAGCAGCGTGGCTCCCGCCTTGCGGCAGGCCTCCTTGAAGGCCATGGAACCGGCAATCTTAAAGGCCATCTCGGAGGAGTCGACCTCGTGATAAGAGCCGTCGTACAGGGTGACCTTCACGTCCACCACCGGGAACCCGGCCATGACGCCCGCGTTCATAGCGCCCTGGATACCCGCGTCGACAGCGGGGATATACTCCTTGGGCACCGCGCCGCCCACGATGGCGTTGACAAATTCGTAGCCCTTGCCGGACTCGTTGGGCTCCACGCGGATTTTGACGTGACCGTACTGGCCCTTGCCGCCGGACTGGCGGGCATACTTGGTGTCCTGCTCCACCGATTTCTTGATGGTTTCCTTATAGGCAACCTGGGGCGCGCCCACGTTGGCCTCCACCTTGTACTCCCGGAGAAGGCGATCGACAATGATCTCCAGATGCAGCTCGCCCATGCCGGCGATGATGGTCTGGCCGGTTTCCTCGTCGGTGTAGGTCTTGAAGGTGGGGTCCTCCTCCGCCAGCTTGATGAGGCCCATGGTCATCTTCTCCTGGCCGGCCTTGGTTTTAGGCTCAATGGCCACCCGGATAACGGGTTCGGGGAACTCCATGGACTCCAGAATGACGGGGTGCTTTTCGTCGCAGAGGGTATCGCCGGTGGTGGAGTTTTTCAGGCCGATGACCGCGGCGATGTCGCCCGCGTACACGGTTTCGATGTCCTCCCGGTGATTGGCGTGCATCTGGAGGATGCGGCCAATGCGCTCCTTCTGCTTTTTCGTGGAGTTGAGCACCTGGGTGCCGGTGTTCAGCGTGCCGGAATAGACACGGATGAAGGACAGGCGGCCCACATAAGGATCCGTGGCAATCTTGAATGCCAGGGCGGAGAAGGGCTCGTTGTCAGAAGAGGGACGCTCCTCTTCTTCCTCGGTGCTGGGGTTGACGCCCTTGATGGCGGGAACGTCGGTGGGAGAAGGCATATAGTCCACAATGGCATCCAGCATCTTCTGCACGCCCTTGTTTTTATAGGACGTGCCGCAGGTGACGGGGACCATTTCGTTGGCGATAGTAGCCTTGCGGATGGCGGCCCGGATCTTGTCCTGGGGAACCTCCTGGCCGTCCAGATACATCTCCATGATCTCCTCGTCGAACATGGAGACGGCGTCCATCAGTTTCTCATGGTACTCGTTGGCAAGGTCCACCATGTCGGCGGGGATCTCCTCCACCCGCATGTCCTTGCCCAGGTCGTCATAATAGATATCCGCGTCCATCTCCACCAGGTCGATGATTCCCTTGAAGGTCTCCTCGTTGCCGATGGGGAGCTGGATGGGCACGGCATTGCACTTCAGGCGGTCCTCCACCATGTGGAGCACGTTGTAGAAGTCCGCGCCCATGATGTCCATTTTGTTGACGTAGATCATCCGGGGGACCTTGTAGGTGTCGGCCTGACGCCACACGGTCTCGGACTGGGGCTCCACGCCGCCCTTGGCGCACAGAACGGTCACAGAGCCGTCCAGAACGCGCAGAGAGCGCTCCACCTCCACGGTGAAGTCCACATGGCCCGGGGTGTCGATGATATTGATACGGGTGGGCTTGAACTGGTTTTTGGAACCAGACCAGTAGCAGGTGGTGGCGGCGGACGTGATGGTAATGCCGCGCTCCTGCTCCTGGGCCATCCAGTCCATCGTGGCGGTTCCGTCGTGGGTCTCGCCGATTTTATAGTTCACGCCGGTGTAGAACAAGATCCGTTCCGTGGTCGTGGTCTTGCCCGCGTCGATGTGAGCCATAATGCCGATGTTTCTGGTGTTTTCAAGCGATGTTTTTCTCGGCATACTTGATTTCTCTCCTAACTAGCTTACCAGCGGAAGTGCGCGAAAGCCTTGTTGGCCTCGGCCTGCTTGTGCATGTCCTCGCGCTTTTTCACAGCCGCTCCGCTGTTCTCGGCGGCGTCCATGATCTCGCCGGCAAGACGCTCCGCCATGGTGCGTTCGCTCCGGGCGCGGGAATAGGTGGTCAGCCACCGAAGGCCCAGCGTGGTGCGCCGGGCGGGACGGACCTCCATGGGGACCTGATAGTTGGCGCCGCCCACACGGCGGGCCTTGACCTCCAGGCTGGGCATGATGTTGTCCATGGCCTGGGTGAACACTTCAACGGGGTCCTTGCCGGTCTTTTCCTTGATCTGGTCAAAGGCCGCGTAGACCACCTTCTGCGCCACGCCCTTTTTGCCGTCCAGCATCACGTTGTTGACAAGACGCGTCACCAGCACGGAGCCGTACATGGGGTCGGGCAGAATTTCTCTCTTGGGAACATTACCTCTTCTAGGCACTATGCTTCCCTCCTTCATAATGATTCTATGATCTCATAGGTACTCAAAAGGCGTATCTCAGCCTTCCGTGAATGCCTCTGCCGAAGGGCAACGCCCCGCATTTATATAAAATGCCTGTTCGGCAAAGTGATTCGTTGGGGTTGTCCTTACTTGGACTTGGGCCGCTTGGCGCCGTACTTGGAACGGCTCTGCATCCGGCCGGACACGCCCTGGGTATCCAGAGTGCCGCGGATGATGTGGTAGCGGACGCCGGGGAGGTCCTTGACACGGCCGCCGCGGATCATGACCACGGAGTGCTCCTGGAGGGAGTGGCCCACGCCGGGGATATAGGCGGTGACCTCGTAGCCGTTGGTCAGGCGCACACGGGCGATCTTACGCAGAGCGGAGTTAGGCTTCTTGGGGGTCGCAGTTCTCACAGCGGTGCAGACGCCTCTCTTCTGAGGGGAGGGCTGATTGGTGGTCTTGGTC
Source organism: uncultured Oscillibacter sp. (assembly GCF_950073225.1). Lineage (NCBI taxonomy): Bacteria > Bacillati > Bacillota > Clostridia > Eubacteriales > Oscillospiraceae > Oscillibacter > uncultured Oscillibacter sp. Next base: position 45,596 of record NZ_CATMPS010000002.1, on the reverse strand, counting down.
TTCAGGGTGTTCAGACCGAACTGCAGGGCGGGAGAATTGGACTTGTAGGAAGCCTGTTCTCTTCCTTTCCGGACCAGCTGGTTAAAAGTAGGCATTGAATTTCTCCTTTCTTTCATATTTTTGCTTTATATGTTTTACAGAAAGCCGGTGGGCTATTCCGTAAAAACCAAAATATTCTCACGCGCTCAATCCGTCAGCTCCACCGCGACGGAGGCTCCCACCGAAATCCCGCAGGCCCGGCCCAGCTGGGCCATGGTCCGCTCCGTCTCCACGGGGATGCCGGCGGCGGCGCACTCGGCGGCGATGGGCCCGGTCAGCGCCGGGTCGGCGTCGCCGGCCAGGAACACCCGGCGGGCCCGTCCCTCCCGGATGGCCTTGCGGGACTGCTTCACGCCGACGACCCGCTTTTCAGGCTCCATGGGACTGACCTCCTCCAGCGACGCTTCCGCTGAGGAGCGCACGGCAAAATTCACGGACTTCAGGTCCGCGCAAGTAGGCATTATAGCATGACCTCTCCCAGCCGTCAAGCGTTTTTGCCAAAAAGATTTTGATTTTCCTGTTTTTCCAGGGATTTCCCCGGCTCCGCTCACACCAGTGGCGGCTTGAGGAAGCCGATCAGGGCCAGGACCGTGAAATGAGCGGGATAAAAAGCGTAACAAAAGCGCTGAAAGCCCTTCCCGGCCCTTCCCTTTTCTCCATTATCTGAAAGCGTAACCAGCATCCCAAAGTAGTTGCCCAGCACGTTCAAAAGGCAGTTTCGCAGAGCTCCGGTCAGTTCCGGCGTTCCCAGGCTCTCCGCAACCCACAAGACCAGCCCCCGGCGGGACAGCAGAACGGCGGGAATATAGATGAGCGCCCTCTGCCACCGGGGACAGTTTCGAGTAATGTAATAAACCCAGGCCAGAATAATATAGCCCTTTCCGCCCTCCATGCGGAGCTCCATGGCAAGCCATGTGGCCGCCGCCACGGCCAAGGGGCTCAGGAAAAGCAGCTTCCGGCGCTTCAGCTCCTCATGGGCCCAGAGGACGCACAGGGCCAGGGCCAGCGTGAACAGGATGTTCAGTCCCGTCTCCCGCCAGTCTCCCTCCACGCCCAGCACCCGCATTTCCGCCAGATCAAACAGCGTATAGGGAACCTGTGCAATCACCGCCGTCAGGAAAACGCGGCCTATGTAGCGGCGGACATTGGAGGTATGCGCAAACCCTTGGGCAATGCAATACACGAAGATGGGCGCTGCCAAACGGCCAATATACATTATATATAAAATGCACTCGTCCAGCAGCCAGTCGGCAAGGCCCCCATAGCCTCCGCTCCATAAAAGGTCCGCCAAGGGAGCAAATATCTGATACAGAGGAAAGATGCGGACGGTGTGGTCAAAGACCATGCAGCCTATGGCAAAAATTTTCAGTTGTTTGTAGCTCATGTTATCCTCCTAAATTTTCGGCCCGAAGCCAATTTCAAGGAGAGTATACAAGACGTTTCTTACAAACTGCTTGACAAAAATCTTACGAATTTCTTACAATTGCAACTTCTGCAGCTTCGTTCTGAACCGCCCGCCTGAACAGCCGCTTGCCTCCCCGCCAATGCGCCTTGACAAATTTCGACAAAACAGGTACTATAGAGCAGGTTATCCCAATCAGAGAGAACGCGAGGGGGATGAGCGCGTATATGGAGGACGATCTCTTTAAACCCATACCTGGCGAGGGCGTCATGCCCCACAGGCCGGAGACGGATACGCCGAAGGAGCCGGAAATTCCCAAGGACGGTCCCATCCTGGCCCGGGTCCAGAACTCCCGGCCCCGGCACTTGGACGGCGGCAGGACCGTCCTGCGGCCCAGCCTCCCCTACGATGATAAAAGCCACATGATGAGCTGCTTCCTGGACCTGTACATCGGCGCGAAGTATGCGCCCGCCCCCTCCCTCCCCGGCTGCGTCTGCCACGCCACCGTGATTTCCGGCACCGTCAGCCTGACGGCGGAGGGACAGGACTTCCAGCTCCTGGAACGGGACGCCGTTCGCTTCAAGGCGGACCAGCCCTACCACTTCGGAAACATGTCCAGCGGCACCGGGCGGCTGCTGCTGGAATATCAATACCTGCAAAATCCCACGGAACCCGTGAAATGAGGAAAGGGGCCGGCGCTTACAGCGCCGGCCCCTTTCCTTGAGAATGAGAGGGCTTGATAATCACTGGACATATTTTCCGACCCGCCGGGCCAGCAGCACCGCCAGGACCAGCTTGACCAGATCCGGGAAAATAAAGGGGAACACGCAATAACCCAGGGCAGTCAGCACGCCCACAGGTTTCCCCATCTGGGCGTAAAGGACCAGATACCAGGCAGTTCCGAAAGCATAGCACAAAATCAGCCCAGCCACGCTGGCGGCGATTTTCACTTTCAGGGTTTCCCCCAGTCTGGCGGTCATCAGCCAGTAAAGCAGCGCCTGGAAGAAGAATCCCAGAATATAGCCGCCGGTGGCCCCCAGCAGTACGCTGAGCCCGCCTCTGAAATTGCTGAACACCGGCGCTCCCACTGCTCCAAGCAGCAAATAGGCGGTGACGGCGTAGGTTCCCCGCCTTCCTCCCAGGGTCAGCAGGGCGGCAAAAACGGCGAAAGTCTGCATGGTAAACTGAATCAGGGGCGCGGGGACGGGCACGGAAATCCAGGCGCACACTGCCGTCAAGACGGTGAAGAGGGCAATCAGGGTCAGATCCTTTGTCCGCAGCCGGGACGCAGTTTGTTCGGGCATAAATGGGTTCCTCCTTTTTCTTCCTGGCTTTGAGGATAACGTAAATTCCCCCGTTTGTCAACCATTATTTTTCAATCGGTTTACAAGTTTCCAAAAACCCGGGGAGAGGCTGGGCCTCTCCCCTTTTTTGTGCTCAAAGCTCCGTATGCTCACACAGCTCCCGGGCCTTGGCCTGGATGGCCTTCAGGTCCTCAAAGGTCTCCGGGCGCTTGCGGACGTCCCGGAGCAGCGCCGCCGGATGGTAGAGCGCGGTCATCCAAACGCCGCTCCGCTCGAACCATTGGCCATGCTCCTGGGTGATGCGGAAATCATCCTTGATGATGACCTTGGCCGCGATACGGCCCAGGCAGACGATAATTTTAGGCCGCAGCAACGCCGTCTGGCGGCGGAGCCAATCGATGCAGGCATCCTGCTCCACCCCCAGGGGGTCCCGGTTCTGAGGCGGGCGGCATTTGACGATGTTGGCAATGTAGACTTTGCTCCGATCCAGATTTACCATCTCCAGCATCTCGTCCAGCAGCTTCCCCGCCCGGCCCACAAAGGGCTTGCCCTGCTCATCCTCGTGCTGGCCGGGGCCTTCGCCGATGAACAACAGCTCCGCGTTCTCCGCGCCGTCCCCAAAAACCACGTTATGGCGGGTGTCTGCAAGGGAACACCCTTTACAGTCCAAACATTCCTTTCGCAAGCTCTCCCAAGTATCCATGCAAAAATCCTCCTGTCTTTTTCCCTCTTTTTCGACCATTGTACCATGAAAAAACTACCTGCGCAAGAGGCGGATACCATCCTGCCCACGGGAGACACTGAAACCCGAGGTGATACGATGGACCTCTGGCTTTGGTATTTTTGGATCTACAGCTTTCTGGGCTGGCTGGTGGAGCTGGCCTTTGCCGCCGTCTCCCAGTCGGAGGAAAAACGGCGGCGCTGTCTGCTGCTCCTGCCCCTGTGCCCGGTGTATGGGCTGGGTATGCTGGCGGCGCTGGCCCTGCCTCCCATGGGCTGGCTGGGCATAACGGTCCTGGGCGGGCTGGCGGCCACGGCGGTGGAATACGCCTGCCACTGGGCGGGAGAACGGTTTCTAGGCGTCCGCTTCTGGGACTACGCCCAGGTCCCCGGGAACCTCCGCGGCCGGGTCTGTCTGCCCTTCACCCTGGCCTGGGGGGTGTTGGTATGGGCGGCAATAGCATTCGTCCAGCCTGTGGTGGCGGCTCTGGCCGCATCGATCCCAGAGGCGGCAACCTATATTTTCCTGCTGGTTTTCACTGGGGACCTGGTCTGTTCCCTCCGGTTCCTCCGGGTTACGGGAGATTTGAAAGGAATGCGGGCGGCTGTGTTTTCCCCGGATTAGGCCATGTTTCAAACAAGGCCTAACCACCGCATCCACACCGAAAGCCTCTTTTTCATACAATGTCTTTTCCTTTACACCACTTGAAACAGATAGAATTTCAGATAGTTTGTTTCCTCCACGCCCCATAAAATCGGGTGGTCACAGCTCTGCTGCCTCGCCTCAATCTGCCGGAGCCGGACTCCGGCGTCCCGGGCGGCAGACCGGAGCATGGCAGTGAACTTCTCCTCTTCCGCAAAGTGGGAACAGGAGCAAGTGGCCAGATAGCCGCCCCGAGGCAGCAGCTTCATGGCCCGGTAGTTGATTTCCTTGTAGCCCGTCATAGCGCTGGCCGCCGTCTTCCGGGATTTGGTAAAGGCCGGCGGGTCCAGAATGATAAAATCATACTTCACCGGCTCCTTTTCCAGGGCCGGGAGCAGCTCAAAGACGTTGGCGGCCACGCAGTCCACCACGCCGCCCAAGCCGTTTCGCTCCGCGTTGGCCCGGGCCATCTCCACGGCGGAGGCCGACACGTCCACGGCGGTGACCCGCTTCGCTCCGCCCAGGGCGGCGTTCAAGGCAAAGGACCCGGTATGGGTGAAGCAGTCCAGCACCGTCCTTCCCTCCGCCAGCCGCCCCACTGCCCGGCGGTTGTATTTCTGGTCCAGGAAAAAGCCGGTTTTCTGTCCGTTTTCTACATCCACCAAATATTTTACGCCGTTCTCTACAATCTCCGTTACCGGAGAATCCGCCGGGGCCTCCCCAGGCAGGGGAAACCATTCCTTGTACTGCTCCAGTCCCTCCTTCTCCCGGAGGGGGACATCATTCCGCTCGAAGATGCCCCGAACAGCCTGCCCGTCCTCCCGAAGAATCCGGACCAAAAGAGGCAGCAGCAGGTCCTTGATCCTCTCCATGCCCACAGACAGCACCTGGACGCTGAGGAGGTCATGGAACTTGTCCACCGTCAGGCCGGGGAACATGTCGGCTTCCCCGAAGATGACGCGGCAGGCGTCCAAATCCTCGGGAGCCATGACCGTTTTCCGGTACTCCCAGGCCCAGCGGAGCTTCCGCTCCCAGAAGGCGGCGTCAAAGCGGTCGTTGGCGTTCCGGGAAATCAGGCGGACCCGGATTTTCGATTTCTCCGACAGGAAGCCGGTGCCCAAGTACGCGCCCTTCCGGCTCCGCACATCCACCAGCCCGCCGTTCTCCAGCGTGCCCTCTATCGACAAAATTTCCGCGTCGTAGATCCAGGGATGCCCCCGGAGAATAGCCGCCTCGGCTTTTGGGGTGACTGCAACACTGGGATATGCCCGCTCTGCTTTCATAATCAAATGACCTCCCGGCTTTTTTCCTCCCCAGTGTATCACACTTTCGGCGGCTTTGCCATAGGATTCAGTAAGAAGGAGGAATTGCCATGCCCACTATATATTTAAGCCCCTCGACACAGGAGTGGAACAGCTACGTTACCGGCAGCGGCTCCGAGGAGTACAACATGAACCTGCTGGCGGACGCACTGGTCCCCTATCTTCTCTCCAACGGAATTCAATATAAACGCAACAAGCCCGAAATGACCGCCAGGTCCTCCATCCGGGAGGCCAACCGGGGGACCTACGACCTTTACCTGGCCCTGCACTCCAACGGCGCGCCGGAGGGGCGCTACGGCGAAGAGCGGGGCATCATCGCCTTTTACTATCCCACGAGCCGCCAGGGCCAGCGGGCGGCGGAGCTCATCGCCCAGGAGCTGCGGAAAGTCTACCCCCTCCCCAACAAGGTCACCACCCGTTCCACCACCACCCTGGGAGAGGTATCCCAGTCCAAAGCCCCGGCGGTGCTGGTGGAAATCGGCTACCACGACAACTGGTCCGACGCCCAGTGGATCGAGGGGCACATGGACGCCATTGCCCAGCAGCTGGCCCGGGCCCTTACCGAGTTCTTCGGCCTGCCCTTCATCTACCCCTCGGACCCCGTGCAGGGCACAGTGGCCGTCAACTGGGGGACGCTGAACCTGCGGAGCTACCCCGCTCCCACCGGAACAATCATCGCCAATCTCCCCGACGGCGCCCAGGTAACCATTTACGGGGAGTGGCAGGGCTGGTATGTCGTCCATCACGAGGGCCGCGTAGGCTACGCCGCGGCCGCGTATATCGACACCTGACCGCCTTTTCACAGGGGCGCGGCTGTTGCTTTTGCGCCGGATTTGCCGGGGTATTTTCGTTCCTTCCAAAATTTTCTTGTAATTTCGCCGCCGGTTTGAGGATTTTGCTTGACAGCGGTCCAGTAAAAGTTTAAACTAAAAGCAGATTGCCGTCGGAGGGCAAAGGGGTGTCCTCCGGTCGTTTTCTAAAACGCTCCTGTCCGCGGGTTCTGTTTTGGAAGCCGGCAATGCGCCCAAACGCGAAAGATGTTCCGCCCCTGGAAGACCGGCGCCCCTCATTCGGGGCGCGGGCGGAAGACAAGGAGACCCATGTCCAAAAGCCGCCGGCGGCCATACCGCCCCGGGGACATCCATGCCCTTGGAGGGGATGCAAAGCCCTCTCCGCCGCACGGGCGTGTTGACGGTTTTTGAAGCGGGCTTCCCGCGGCAATACCAAAACTGAATGGAGGAATCAGCAGCCGTGATTCAAAGCGTCATTGCCCTTCTCATAGGGCTGGTGGCCGGCGGCGTGATTTGCTTCCCGCTTGGTATTCGCTATCGGAAGAACGTCTCTGAAAAAGAAATCTCCAGCGCTGAAGAAGAGGGAACGCGCATCGTCAACGAGGCCATCAAAAGCGCCGAATCCAAGAAGCGCGAGGCCCTGCTGGAAGCCAAGGAGGAGATCTTAAAAAACCGCAGCGAGTACGAAAAGGAAGTCAAGGAACGCCGCGCCGACCTTCAGCGGCAGGAAAACCGCCTGCAGCAAAAGGAGGAAAACCTCGACCGGAAAATCGAGGCCGTGGAAAAGAAAGAGGAGTCCCTGACTCAAAAGCACGCCGCCATTGACAAGGAGACCGAGGAAATCAAGCTTGTCAAGCGCGGCCAGACCGAAATGCTGGAGCGCATCTCCGGCTTCACCACCGAGGAAGCGAAGCAGTACCTCATCGACCAGGTGGAAGCGGAAGTCACCCACGAGACCGCCCTCAAGATCAAAGAGGTGGAGTCCCGGATGAAGGAGGAGTGCGATGCCAGGGCCCGCGAAATCGTGGCTCAGGCCATCCAGCGCTGCGCCGCCGATCAGGTGGCCGATATGACCGTCAGTGTGGTTCCCCTGCCCAATGACGAAATGAAGGGCCGTATCATCGGCCGGGAAGGCCGGAATATCCGCACCATCGAGACCCTGACGGGCGTGGACCTCATCATCGACGACACGCCGGAGGCCATCACCGTCTCCTGCTTCGAGCCGGTGCGCCGGGAGATTGCCCGCCTGGCCCTGGAAAAGCTGATTTCCGACGGGCGCATCCATCCCACGCACATTGAGGAAATGGTGGAGAAGGCCCGCCGGGAGGTGGACGCCACCATCAAAGCCGAGGGCGAGCGGGTCGTCTTCGAGTGCGGCGTCCGCAGCCTCCACCCGGAGCTGGTGAAGATGTTGGGCCGCCTCCACTACCGCACCAGCTACGGCCAGAACGTTCTTCAGCACTCCGTGGAGGTCAGCCACATCGCCGGCATGATGGCGGCGGAGCTGGGGGTGGACGTCCAGGCCGCGAAACGGGCCGGACTGCTCCACGACCTGGGCAAGTCCGTGGACCACGAGATGGAGGGCACCCATGTGGCCCTGGGCGTGGAATTCGCCCGGAAGTACAAGGAAAAAGAGGACATCATCCACGCCATCGAGGCCCACCACAACGATGTGGAGCCCAGGACCATCGTTGCCTGCCTGGTTCAGGCCGCGGACGCCATTTCCGCCGCCCGGCCCGGCGCCCGCCGCGAGAACCTGGAGAACTACATCAAGCGCCTGGAGCAGCTGGAGACCATCACCGGCTCCTATCCCGGCGTGGACAAGGCGTTTGCCATCCAGGCGGGCCGGGAGGTCCGGGTCATGGTGAAGCCCGAGCAGGTCAGCGAGGACCAGATGGTCATTCTGGCCCGGGATTTGGCCAAGAAAATCGAGGAGGAAATGGAATACCCCGGCCAGATCAAGGTCCATGTCCTCCGGGAGACCAAAGTGGTCGAGTACGCGAAATAAAAATTCCCTCCGCAACGGACTGCGGGGGACAAGAACGCAGGGAACAGAAAGCGGTCGTGATACATTCACTGCCGCTTTCTGTTTTTTGTCATCAGCGAAAGAAAGGATGCCGTTTCCCATGAGTGTTCAAAATCTCCTTCACACCCAGCCCCGGACAGACAGCCGCCCTGCCGCCGGACGGAGCAGGGCGGCGGGCGCCTCCTTCCAGGAGAAGCTGGTCCAAACCTCCGCCGTGGTTGAGGCGCCCCCTATCCATCTCCGTATGCCCACGGAAAACACCGTCTACTCCGGCGCTCACGCCGGGCGGAACAACACCATGCAGGAAATCTACGCGGAATACGCCGCGGACTCCACCCCGGAGGACCCCATTGTCCGCATCAGCGGCGTGTCGGACAGCGGGCCTTATGATTTCACCTGTCATATCAAAGACATCGACCCCTCCAACGCCTCCTACGCGGAATTGGCCGCCCTGTACGGCCATTTGGCAAAGACCGGCGCGCTCCAAAGCGCCCCGGGCGGAACCGTACTGCCCACCGGGCTGGAAACCGGCGATATCACAGAGCGGCGGGACTACCTCGGTATGATCGACCGCCACCAATACGACCCCCATTTTGGCGGTACCTGCAAAGCGCAGGCAGCCGAACTGCTGGCTTTGTACCAGCCTTACGCCTCCGAAGGCGGAACCTCCCGGAGCGCCTCCGCCCTAGACCACAGCGTTCTCATGAAAAACAGCCTTCTTTCCGCGCTGGGTGATTTCAAGACCTCCACCCTGGAGCGGATGGAGAAGGCCAAGGAGAACGAGGAGGAGCAGCAGGCCTGGGAAAAGCTCCTGAAATATCTGGACGCCTGGATCGAGTCCCTGCGGGAGGAGGCTGACGTCCGGAAGATTGCCCAGGCTCACGCCGCCCTGGCGGCCCTTCAGGCGGACGCCGAGTCGGATCGCCCGGACCTCGGCGACTATCTCCTGGAGCAGCTTCGAAACGCCATTGCCTGATGAAGATCCCCGGCGCGTACACGCCGGGGATCTTTTCCCGCTCTATAGACGCACGCCGCGCAGCCAGGGCACCGCCCCCCATTGGATGCCTGCCAGCAGCGCAGGCAGCAGCCACAGGCTTCCCCCGGTCTTCCATATCACCCAGAGGATCAGCCCCGACAACGCCGCCGCCGCAACCGTCCCCGCCCAGCGGCCCGCCGCCTCCCCTGCCGCCGGGCCCGCCGCCCAGGAGACCAGCAGATACAGCGCCCGCCCTCCGTCTAAGGGCCGGACCGGCAGCAGATTAAAGGCGCACAGCACCAGGTTTGCCCCCACGGCGGCGGGCCAGCGCTCTCCTCCCAGGGCCGTCAGGACCAGCGCCACCAGAAGGTTGGCGGCGGGGCCCGCCAGCACCGCCGCCAGCTCCCCGCCGTAGGACAGCCGCCCGCTGTCCACCTCCATTGCCGCCCCCAGGACGCTGAGCCGCAGCGCCGCCGCCTTCGCTCCTAAAAGATGAAGGACGGTCCAGTGTCCCAGTTCATGGAACGCGGCGGCTCCCAGCACGGTGACCAGGGGCTCCCAGCCGTTGGCCAGAACAAACCAGGCCGTCAGCAGGACAAAGCCGCCGGTAACCTGAACCCTACAGGGATGAGACATAGTAAATGGGATTCAGGTAAGTTCCCTCCCGCTGGAGCTCAAAGTGAAGATGGGGCCCGGTGGCCATGCCGGTTTCCCCTACCTCGGCGATTTTCTGCCCCCGCTTCACCGCTGCTCCAGAGGAGACCGTGATGCGGCTGCAATGGGCGTAGAGGGTGGAATATCCCCTCTCGTGCGCTACGACGCAGTAACGCCCATAGCTGCTGCTGTCCCCCACGGCGGTGACGGTGCCGTCGGCAAAACAGCGCACCTCCGTCCCCGTATCCGCCGCCAGGTCCACCCCGTAGTGGAACAGCTCTTCCCCCTCCGTGGGGTGCTCCCGATAGCCGAAGTCAGAGCTGAGCGTTCCCCCCGTCACCGGAGCGCAGAAGTCAAAGCCCAAGCGGTCCTGCTCCATGCTGACGCCCTCGGGGAGATTCTCCTGGGAGTAGAGCACATAGGCCAGATTCGAGGCCGACTGGATTCCACCCGCCCCTTCTGTTTCCGCTTCTGTTTCCGCCGCCTCCGCCTGGGATGGCGTTTCCGGGCGGAAGCGCCGCAGGACGTCCAGCGCCGCGCCGTCCCGGAGCTGCACTGCCCGGGCGGTCATCTTTGGCGGGCTGTCCGCCGGGGAGAGCGCCCCGGTCTGGACGGCTCCCTCCTCAGGATGGAATACCGCCTGATAGACGCCCGCAACGCTTTCCTCTCCCGAAAAGGCCCGGCCCACGGCGGAGAAGACCGCCTGCACGTCCATGTTCCGCTCCATGGCAGCGGAGAGCTTCTCATTGAACGCCTCCATCCGCGCCGGAAGCAGCAGCTTTGCCGCCACCAGCGCCACAAAAATGCCGCCGCAAGCCACCAGCCGCAGCATCAGCCGCAGATCCTTTGCCTCCAGCGGCTCACTTTTTCGGGTCCCGCCTCGGATGCTCCGGGTCCTGCGCCGCGTATTGGCGGCAATCCGCCGTCCCGCCTGCCTTGAAGTCATATCCGTCCCTCCTTCTGGAGTTTTACACAGCTTGTTTGACTCCATTTTATGAGCTTGCCCTCGGAAAAATGCCGGGAAATCCGCGCGGCGGCCCTCCGGCGGACAGGGTTTCCTCCCTCCTCTTGATAATCTTATGAAAATATGAAAAAAAACCCTTGCTTTTTGGAGCTTTCCCTGCTAAAATATAGGTCTGTACGGTAGGACTTGTCCTGCACGCATGAAATCTACGGCCAAAGGAGGTGTTTGGTTTGCCGAATATCAAGTCTGCCAAGAAGCGCGTTCTCATCGGGAAAGCGAGGAACGCCCGCAACAAGGCCACGAAATCCGATCTCAAGACTGCGATCAAAAAATTCGAGGCCGCGGCGGCGGAGGGCAATCGCACCGATGCCGATGGCGCTTACAAGGTTGCGGTGAAAAAGGTCGATCAGGCTGTGGCGAAGGGTGTTCTCCACAAGAACGCGGCCGCTCACAAAAAGAGCGCCATGACCCTGAAGCTCAATCGGATCGGTTGATCCAACATATCCCCGCTCCCGGGGTATTGACGCTTCCGTGTGAATGCCCGGAGGCCGTCAGGCCAAAAGGGCATCCGTTCGGATGTCCTTTTTGTTTTGCCAGGAGGTGCTTTTCCATGCCTATTTTTGATACCCACGCCCACTATGATTCCAATGGGTTCGCCGCCGACCGGGACGAAATCCTCTCCGCTCTCCCTGCCGCCGGGGTTGGGCTGGTGGTAGATCCCGGCTGTGAGCTGGAGAGCTCCCGGGCCGCCCTGGCCCTGGCGGAGCGGTATCCCTTTGTCTATGCCGCCGTTGGCATCCACCCTTCTGACTGCGCCGGGACGGGCGAGGCGGAATTTGCCGCCCTCCGGAAGCTCTGCGGCCACGAAAAGGTGGTGGCAGTGGGAGAAATCGGCCTGGATTACTATTGGAAGGACAACCCTTCCAAGGAGTTCCAGCAGACGGTCTTCCGGCGGCAGATTGAGCTGGCGATTGAGCTGGACCTGCCCGTCATCGTCCACGACCGGGAGGCCCACGGGGATTCCCTGGCCATTGTGCTGGACTATCCCGAGGTGCGGGGGGTGTTCCACTGCTTTTCCGGCAGTCCCGAGATGGCGGAGGCGCTTTTAAAACGGGGATGGTTCTTGGGCTTCGACGGGCCCATTACCTACAAAAACGCCCAAAAGGCCCCGGAGGTGGCCGCCGTCACGCCGCTGGATCGCATCGTGGTGGAGACGGATTCCCCCTACCTCTCCCCGGTCCCCCTGCGGGGGAAGCGGAATGACAGCCGGAATTTGTCCTATATCATTGAGAAGCTAGCGGAATGGAAGGGCGTGTCCCCGGAAGAGATGACCCGGATCACTTGGGAGAACGGGCTGCGGTTATTTCCGAAGATTGGGGCATTCTACAAGGAGGAAACTGGATGTACCGAATAATTCCCCTGCTGTTGATGCTGGTAGTGCTGACGGCCTGCGGCGCGAAACCGGAAACCGTTATGGAAGTTCTGGAGGTCCCGGCTTTTGCCCTGCCGGAGACGGCGGAGGCCGAACCCATTTCCTCAGAGGCCGCCGTCACCGAGGGCCGGGCCCCGGCGGAGGACTATGACCTGCCCCTTCCGCGGGAATTCAGTCCAGAGAACAGCTGGATGCGTTATGACATAGACGGCTGGCTGCGAGGAGGGACCATCGGCCTTCTAGCGGAAGCGCCCGAAGCAGGCGCAGCCTTTTACGGCTTGCCTTATTCGGAGAATGCCCACGAGACCGCCCTCATCCGCTGGGGGAACAGCCTGGCGGAATTCGACTGGGACTTCCTCACGCCCCGCCGGTTCCTGCCCCGCATGGCTGTAATGGACCTGGACGGCGACGGGAAAGACGAGCTGATTGTCCTCACCTACGTAGGCAGCGGCACCGGCGTTTCGATCTATGACCTGCATGTGCTGGAGAAAAATCCGGACGGAACCCTGACGGATTACGCCATGCCGGGGAGCCTCTGGCAGGAAAGGCTTCCGCCTCTGCTGAGGTTTGTCCAGACAGATGGAAGAAACTTCCTAATTTTGGGTCGGGAGCTTCTGGAAATCGATATGGAGCACGTTTTGGAGGGCCAGATGGAGCCCTCCGCCGGATGGATTGCAAACTTCCGCCTTCTGCCGGAGGAGCATGCCATCCAGCTTTTGGGCGCGGTGGACCTTTGGAAGACCACGAACTACGTGGCCGATTATACCGCTGATGTCGGATACCGGGACGGCGTGTTTACTCTGTCCGGATTTCATCTGCAATAGGAAAAGGAGCGATTCTTCTATGGAAAAAGGCTTTACCATCACCTACGAGTACGGGGAAAACCTGTATGTCAACACCACCAACCGCTGCAACTTCAACTGTGAATTCTGTCTCCGGCACAACGGCCGCGGCGGCAGCATCTACACCCACAATCTATGGCTGGAGCGGGAGCCCACAAAGGAGGAAATCCTGGAGAACATCGAAAGCCGGGACCTCGCAAAATACAAGCAGCTGGTCTTCTGCGGCTTCGGCGAACCCAGCTACCGCATCGACGATATCTGCTGGGTGATTGACCAACTCAAATCCAAGGGCAAAAAGCCCTTCACCCGCATGGACACCAACGGCACCGGAAACCTGATTCACGGCCGGAATATCTGCCCGGACTTCGCCGGGCGGTTCGACATGGTATCCATCTCCTTGAACACCGACACGGCGGAGAAGTACGACGCTCTCTGCCATCCGGTCCAAACCGGGGCCTACGAGGCCATGAAGTCCTTTGCCAAGGAGCTCCGGCAGTATGTGCCCACGGTGATGATGACCGTGGTGGACACCATCCCCACGGAGGAGATCGAGAACTGCCGGAAGATCTGCGAGGAAGAAATTGGAGCGGTTTACCGGGTGCGGGAATATATTGAAGACTGAGGAAAGGAAGCGTTCGCATGTTTCATTTACTAGGCTCTCTAATTATGGGTGCACTGGTGGGCTGGATTGCCGGGAGGCTGATGGATGCCGGCGGCGGGTTTCTCCGCAACATCATCATTGGCGTGGTAGGCTCTGCCGTAGGCAGCACCGTGTTCGGCCTGTTCGGCTTTTACGCCTACGGCTGGTTCGCCAATCTCATTGTGGACGTAGCAGGCGCATGCCTGTTCATCTGGGTGGCCCGGAAATTGTTCCGCTAAGCCGCCGGTTATTATTTCCGAGCTCAAAACTCGGAAATAATAAATTTGATTCAAGCCGCTTTGCTCGCCGCTGTAAACAGCGGCAACCGCAAAGCATGGCACATATTACTTCCGACCTTTCAGTTCGGAAGTAATATGCAGAAATGGCTTTCACCATTAGGTGAAAGCCACTTTCCCTTTACAGCATTTGCAAAAGCTCAATTTGCTCCCCGGAGGGGCCGGTGAAAAACCAATTCTGCAAGCCTCCGAAGAGGTCCGGCAGGACCTTCTTCTCCGGTGTCAGGAAACTGTCCACTCCCGCCGCCCGGATTTCCGCCGCTGCCGCATCCAGGTCGTCTACCAGGATAGCGAAGTGGGGGACGTTCCCTTCCCCCATGGGCATGGCCCCAGGGCTCTGGATCAGCTCCAGCGTAATGCCGCCAAACAGCACCAAAGCCAGCTTCTTCTCTCCCGCCGGAGCGTTCACAGCGCCCCGGCCCCTTACTTCGCCGCCCAGATTTTCATAAAAGGCAATGCTCTTTTCAATATCCTGCGTATAAACAGCCACATGGCCCAACCCTTGAAAATGTTCCCGCATTTTTATCTCTCCTTAACAGCCAAAGAGGGACCCGAAGGCCCCTCTTTGTAAATTCAGCAATTCCGCGCTGCCGCTCCGGCCCGGACGCCCTCCAGACAACCGGAGCGGGCGAACGCTCTTTTTGGATACTTTTTCTCTCCGAGAAAGAGTATCAGCACTTCTCAAAGACGGTGGCAACGCCCATGCCGCCGCCGATGCAGAGGGTGGCCAGACCCTTCTTGGCCTCGGGGCGCTTCTGCATCTCATGGAGCAGGGTGACAATGATCCGCGCGCCGGAAGCGCCCACGGGGTGGCCCAGAGCGATGGCACCGCCGTTGACATTGACCTTCGCCATGTCAAAGCCCAGCTCCCGGCCCACGGCGATGGACTGGGCCGCAAAGGCCTCGTTGGCCTCGATGAGATCGATGTCGTCAATGGTCACGCCGGCTTTCGCCATGGCCTGACGGGAGGCGGGCACGGGGCCCACGCCCATGATCTTGGGGTCCACGCCGCCCTGGCCCCAGCCGATGAGCTTGGCCATGGGCTTCAGGCCGTATTTCTCCACAGCCTCGCCGGAGGCCAGAATGATGGCCGCCGCGCCGTCGTTGATGCCGGAGGCGTTGGCCGCGGTGACCCGCTGCTGGCCCTTGTCCTCGGTTTCCTTCTTGCCGGTGACCTCGAAGGTATGGACAACCTCGGGATTGGGGGACTCGGGACCCACGGGGAACGCGCCGCGGAGCTTCGCGATGCCCTCGGCGGTGACGCCGGCCTTGGGATATTCGTCCTTCTTGAAGTCCACCATGTCCCGCTTGACCTTCACGGGGACGGGGACGATCTCGGCATCAAACTTACCGGCGGCCTGGGCGGCCTCGGTCTTCTGCTGGGAGGCGGCGGCAAACTCGTCCTGCTCCTGGCGGGTGATGCCCCAGATGTCGTTGATGTTTTCCGCGGTGGTTCCCATGTGGTAGTTGTTATAGGCGTCCCAGAGGCCGTCCTTGATCATGGTGTCCACCAGCTTCTTGTCGCCCATGCGGGCGCCCCAGCGGGCGTCCATGGAGGCAAAGGGAGCGGCGCTCATATTCTCCGTGCCGCCGCAGACCACGATATCGGAATCCCCGGCCAGGATGGAGCGGGCGCCCTCGATGAGAGACTTCATGCCGGAGCCGCAGACCATGCCCACGGTGTAGGCGGGAACGGAATAGGGAATGCCGGCCTTGATGGAGACCTGACGGGCCACGTTCTGGCCCTGGGCGGCGGTGAGGATGCAGCCGAACATGA
Source organism: uncultured Oscillibacter sp. (assembly GCF_950073225.1). Lineage (NCBI taxonomy): Bacteria > Bacillati > Bacillota > Clostridia > Eubacteriales > Oscillospiraceae > Oscillibacter > uncultured Oscillibacter sp. The sequence continues at coordinate 29,768 of NZ_CATMPS010000002.1, read as the reverse complement.
CCTCATCCACATTCTCCGGCTTCACACCGGCGCGGTTCAGGGCCTCTTTGACCACGATCGCGCCCAGCTCCGCAGCGGGAGTGTTCTTCAGACTGCCGCCAAAGGAGCCGATGGCGGTACGGCAGCAGTTCACGACATAAAGATCTTTCATGATGTTCCTCCGTATTTGTAATATTTTGGCGGCTCGGCGGGCCGCCGGAGTCTCAACGGGCAAGGCGGGACGCAGATTGCCAATTTTTTGACAAGCCCGCTGACCGCCTTTCTCTGCGTATCATTATAGAGACTCCTCCCCGTTTCGTCAATGGTCTTTCGTCAGGTTTTACAATTTCGTTAAATCTTTGACAACATCAGGTCCGTTTTCGTCAAGGTGACGAAAATCCATCGTTTTCCAATCCCGCCCGGTCCCGCTTCCCGGTTTCAGGAAGCGGAGGGCTTACGTCTTCTCCGCCCGCAGCTCCGCCAGCGCCTGGTCAAAAGCAGCGGCGTCCAAGTTATCATAGGCCGGGGCGGTCTGGACCAGAGCTTCCTCAGCGGCAGCCTGGAGCAGGCGGTCAAAGGCCTCTCCCGCCAGGTCCTCCCCCTGGAAGACCAGACGGCGAAGTATGGAAAACCCCTCCTCCGACTCCAAAATTCCGGAGCATTGGCCCTCCTCCAGGGTCTGCGCCGCCTCCTCCAGCGCCGGGGGCAGGGTCCCGTCTCCCGGCAGAAGGGTCCGGGGGCCCGCCGCATCGTCTCCCTCCGCCGCCAGAACCGAAAAGGCCGCCGCCGGGTCCTCCGCGCTGTTGAGGCGGGAGAATACCTCCGCCGCCTTCTCCCGGGCTGCCTCCCGGTCCTCCCCGGCGGAAATCAGAATACGGTCCACCGTCAGGCCGTCCGTGTTCTCCAGGAGGCCTGAGAGCTCGCTGCCCTCCGTCAGGCAGAGGTCGTAGAGCTTGGCGTAGAGCATCCCCACCTCCGACAGCTCCTCGGAGCGGAGGCGATCCAGCCCCAGGGCCGCCAGTTCCTTTAAGTACGCCTCTTCCCCGCCGCGGGCTGCGGACTGCTCCTCCCAGGTCTCCGCCAGGGCCGCCCGCTCCCGCTCGCTGAGGGCGCAGCCGTACTGCTCCGCCCAGTTCTCCACCGTGGCGTAGAGGGCCGTGTTGGCCAGGGCCTGGTCCTTGGCATAGTCCGCCAGGGTGCCGCCGGGGACCGGGGTCTCCCAGTCCAGGGACAGGCCGGCGTCCTTGTACTTCTCCCGGACTTGGTCACAGGTGAAGGCCAGCCAATAGAGATACCGCCAGGCGGGGACCTCCCGGCCGTCCACGGTCAGCAGGACCAGCTCCTCCCCCAGCTCCGCCGCCCGGCCCAGCAGGGAGGCGTTTTTCTCCTCCCCTTTCACCGCGCAGCCGCTGAGTCCCAGGCATAGAGCCAGGCCCAGCGCCGCCATCCGTTTCCGCATCGCTCCCACTCCTCCCATCATGAGGTTGTCCCAACCATTATATTGGGAAGGAACGGAAGATATGACAACACGGGGGATCTGTCTTCAGATCCCCCGCGTTTTACGCCTGGGTTTGCAGCTTCAAATCCTCCACCAGCTCCATGGCGCTCTCCAGCGCGTCCGCGCCGGGCTTCAGCTTCAGCTTCAGGGCCGGGTCCTCTCCGGCGGCCACGGACAGGCGCTGGCGGTACTTGTTCAGTCCGCAGACCTTCACCACCGCCTCCGGGCGGAACACCGCCATCTGGAAGCGGAGGACGTCCTTCTTCTGGGTAATGTCCGACACCCCCGCCTTGGCCGCCGCCGCCCGCAAAAGGGCCACGTCCAGCAGGGCCAGCACCGGCTTGGGAGCCTCCCCATAGCGGTCCAAAAGCTCATCCAGCAGGTCCGACGCGTCGTCGTTGGAGCGGATGGCGGCGATGCGGCGGTAGAGGTCCATCCGCTGCTCCGGGGAGGAGACGTAACGCTCCGGGATGTTGGCGTTGACGGTCAGGTCGGCGGAGCACTCCGTTTCGATCTGCCTCTCCTCGCCCCGCTCCTCCAGCACGGCCTCCTCCAAGAGCTTTAAATAGAGGTCATAGCCCACGCTCATGAGATATCCGGACTGCTCCGGGCCCAGGAGATTCCCCGCCCCCCGAATCTCCAGGTCCCGCATGGCGATGCGGAAGCCGGAGCCAAACTCCACGTACTCCCGGATGGCCGAAAGGCGCTTGGCGGCAATCTCCTGGAGGACCTTCCCCTTTCGGAAGGTCAGGTAGGCGTAAGCACGCCGGGCGCTGCGGCCGATGCGGCCCCGGAGCTGGTGGAGCTGGGCCAGGCCCATTTTGTCCGCGTCCTCTACGATAAGCGTATTGACATTGGAGATGTCAATGCCCGTCTCTATGATGGTGGTGCAGACCAGCACGTCCGCCTCTCCCTCCACCATGGCCCCCATAACGGCGGACAGCTCCTGCTCGCTCATCTTCCCATGGCCGGTGACCACATGGACCTCGGGCCCCAGCATCTTTTGAATGCGGGAGGCCACGCGGTCAATGCTCTCCACCCGGTTGTGAAGGTAGTAAATCTGCCCGCCCCGGTCAAGCTCCTTTCGCATGGCGTCCTCCAAAATGGCCCAATCGTGCTCCAGCACATAAGTCTGGACCGGCTGGCGGTCCGCCGGGGGCTCCTCGATGGCGGACATGTCCCGGAGTCCCGACAGGGCCATGTTCAGCGTCCGGGGAATGGGCGTAGCGGACAGGGTCAGCACGTCCACCTGACGGCTCATCTCCTTCAAGCGCTCCTTGTGGGTGACGCCGAAGCGCTGCTCCTCGTCGATGATGAGCAGCCCCAGATCCTTGAACTCCATGCCCTTTTGCAGCAGCTTGTGAGTACCGATGAGAAGATCCACCCGGCCCTCCTTCGCCAGCTCCAAAATACGCTTTTGGTCCTTGGGCGGCGTGAAGCGGGACAGCACCTCAATCCGCACCGGGAAATCCCGGAAGCGGCCCATGGCCGTGGCGTAGTGCTGCTGGGCCAGGACGGTGGTGGGCACCAGGATAGCCGCCTGCTTCCCGTCCAGCACGCACTTCATCACCGCCCGGAGGGCCACCTCCGTCTTGCCGTAGCCCACGTCGCCGCAGAGGAGGCGGTCCATGGGCCTCGGGCGCTCCATGTCCTTCTTGATTTCCGCGATGGCCCGGAGCTGGTCGTCCGTCTCCGCGTAGGGAAACGCCTCCTCAAACTCCTGCTGCCAGGGGGAGTCCTGGGAAAAGGCGAAGCCGGGACAGCGCTGGCGCTCGGCGTAGAGCTTCGTCAGGCCCTTGGCCAGGTCCTTGACGGCCTTCTTGGCCCGGGTTTTCTGCTTGGCCCACTCGGTGCCTCCCAGCTTGTTCAGCTTCCGGCTGCCCTCGCCGTCCTCTCCGCCGCCGATATACTTGCTTACCAAATCCAGCGCCGTGGCGGGGACATAGAGGCAGTCCCCCCCGGCGTAGTCAATTTTAATATAGTCCTTCTCCACGCCGTCCACCGGCATCCGCTGGATGCCCGCGAAGCGGCCTACACCGTGGTGAGCATGGACCACCAGATCCCCCGGCTTCAAGTCGGTATAGGACTGGATTTTCTGGCGGTTGGAATCCTTTTTGGGCCGCGCCCGCTTCCGGGAGGGGGCGATGAGCTGCCCCTCCGTCAGCACCGCCAGCTTCAGGGCCGGCCACTCGCACCCGGCGGAGAGGGCTCCCACGGATATCCGCACTTCCCCGGGGCCCGGCATGGCGGTTCCCTTGATGTCCAGGGCAGCGGGAATCCCCCGTTCCGAGAGAAGATTGTGCAGATTTTTCGCCCGCGTCTCCCCACCGCACAGCAGCAGCACGGCGCTGCCGCTCTCCCGGTACTGCTCCAAATCCGTGACGGCGGTCTCCAGGCTGCCGCCGTAAGAGCTGAGCTGGCGGGCGTTGACGCTCAAAAGGCCCTTGGGCGGGTATGGATAGCGGGAAGTGGGCAGAGCCCCCGCCATGATCACCGGGAAGGCCTCCAAGGCGGCGTAAAGCTCCTCGGCGGAGAGGAGCAGCTTCGCGTAGTCTCCTGCTAAAATCCCGGCCTCCATTAAGGTCTCCAGGTCCTGCCGGTTTTGGAGCAGCGCGCCCTTCACCCGCTCGTCCACCCGGCCCGCCTCGCAAAGGAACACCAGGGCGTCCTGGGGCAGATAGTGGACTCCGGCGGCGGCTTTAGGATAGACGGCGGTCAGATAGCGGTCCATTCCCTCGGGGACGGAACCGTTTTTCAGGCGCTCACCGTCCTCCCGGAGATGAGCGGCGGCGGGAGAGCCCTTTTTCTCCAGCTTTCCGGCCAGGGCCAGGAGCTTCTCCCCCAGGCCCTCCAGTCCTCCCTTTGCCTGCCGGGGCAGGACCTCGGCGGCGGGGAGAATCAGGGCGGAATCCAGGTTCGCCGTCCGCCGCTGGGTACCGGGGTCAAAGGCCCCCATGGAGTCGATTTCATCGTCGAAGAACTCACAGCGGACCGGCTGGTCCATCAGGGGGGAGAACACGTCCAGAATGCCGCCCCGGAGGGCAAACTGGCCCACGCCCTCCACCTGCTGGCAGCGGACATACCCGGCGGAGAGAAGCCGGTCCGGCAAATCGCTCAGATCCAGACGCTCTCCCACCCTCAAAATGACGGACAGATCCCTCAGCAGTTCCGGAGGCATGGTCCGGGCCATCAGGGCGTCGGCGGTGGCCACAACGGCCCCGGGAGCGCCTTGGGCCATGGCGTACAGCGCCGCCAGGCGGCCCCGCTCCCAGTCCCGGGAGGACACCGCCCCGGGGCGGAGCCGCCACTCCCGGCTCAGCAGCGTCACCGGAGCTTCGCCCAGCAGGGCCTCCAAGTCCCCGGCCAGCTGCCGGGCCTCCCCCTCGTCGCCGCAGACAAAGACCGCCGGACGGCCCGCCGCCCGAGCCGCCGCCGCGCCCAGGCAGGCCCGCTGTACGGGCTGAAGGCCCGTCACCGCGGCGGGACAGCCGCCGTCCTCCACCCGGCGGAGCAGCTCCCCCGCCTCCGGAATGGTCATCAGTTTTTCCAGCAGATGCTTCATGGCAAAAACCCTTTGCAGTCAGTTAAAATCGTTCATGGCCCTCTGGCAGCCGTGCTCAATGACGCACGCCGCCGCCTCGATGGCCCGCCGGAAGGCTTCCAGAAGGACCTCCCGCTCTTTCTGGGAGGGGACGCCGATAACCCAGTCGATCATGCCGTCCTTGTCCTCCGGGGCCCCGGTGCCGATTTTGATTCGGGGAAAGTCCTGGGTGCCCAAGTGGGCGATGATGTTTTTGATGCCGTTGTGCCCCCCGGCGGAACCGGTGGGCCGTACCCGCAGCTTTCCCACGGGAAGGGCCACGTCGTCGTAAATCACCAGCACATGGTCCGGGGGGATTTTATAAAACTGCGCCGCCTCCCGCACCGCTTCGCCGGAGAGGTTCATGTAGGTCTGAGGCTTCATCACCAGGCACCGGGCCCCGGCGAATTCCATCAGGTTGTAGGCGGACTTGAACTTCACCTTGTTCAGCTTCACGCCCTTTTGCTCCGCCAGCAGCTCCACCGCCCGAAAGCCCATGTTGTGCCGGGTGTTCTCGTACTTCGTTCCAGGGTTCCCCAGCCCCGCGATCAGCCACTCCACGGAGGAGCCCTTATTTCCAAACAGCATATCGGTCCCGCCTTTCCAAAAAACTCAAAAATTCGACCATTCCGCACAACCCACGTAGGCGGGGAAGTACGACTTCCCCGCCTTGGATGGCTCTATTGCTTTATAGATGCGGACGCCGGCCTCAGCGGAACAGCTTGGAGATGGAAACCTCCTGATAGACCCGCTCGATGGCCTCGCAGAACATAGGCGCCACGGAGAGATACTTCACCTTGCTGCTCAGCTCCGGCTGAATAGCCGGGATGGTGTCCAGCAGGGCCAGCTCCTGAATGGGGCTGGCATTGATCCGGTCAATGGCCGGGCCGGAGAGCACGCCGTGGGAGGCACAGGCGTGGACGCTGTGGGCCCCATTGTCCATCAGGGCCTGGGCGGCATTGCAGAGGGACCCGCCGGTGTCCACCAGGTCGTCAAAGAGGATGCAGTCCCGTCCCTCCACGTCGCCGATGACATTCATGACCTCACAGTGGTTGGCCCGCTGGCGGCGCTTATCCACAATGGCCAGCTGCATGTGCAGCTTCTGGGCAAAGGCCCGGGCCCGGGAGACAGAGCCCACGTCCGGGGATACCACCACCATGTCCTCACAGCTGCCGCCAAACTTCTTGGCGTAGTAGTCCACGAAAATGGGGTTGCCCGCCAAGTTGTCCACCGGGATATCGAAGAAGCCCTGGATCTGGGCGGCGTGGAGGTCCATGGTCAGCACCCGGTCCGCCCCGGCGGCGGTGATCATGTTGGCCACCAGCTTGGCGGTGATGGGGTCCCGGGCCTTGGCCTTCCGGTCCTGCCGGGCATAGCCGTAGTAGGGAATGACAGCGGTAATGCGGCCTGCGGAGGCCCGCTTCAGCGCGTCGATGATGATGAGCAGCTCCATCAGGTTGTTGTTAACCGGGCTGCAGGTGGGCTGGACCACGAAAACGTCGCTGCCCCGGACGGTCTCATACAGGGAGACAAACACCTCGCCGTCGGAGAAGGCGCCGACCTCGGCCTCTCCCAGCTTCGTGCCCATCTGCGCGCAGATTTCCTTCGCCAGCTTCAGGTTCGCGTTGCCGGAGAACACCTTGATATCTTTCCCGTGTGAAATCATATCCTAAACGCTCTCTTTCCATGACCGGGCCTCCGGTCATTTATTTTTTTGTCCAGCCGCGCCATTGGCCGGACGAATTCACTTTTTTCTTTATCCCATTTCCTTGGAGGCTTCCCTCTGCCGCAGCAGCGCCTCAATCTCGGCCACGGTGTCCGGCCCGTAGACCGGCAGCCAGCCGGAGACCAGCTCCGCGCCCTGCACGCTGTTGGTCATTTTCACCCGCCAGGTCTCCCGGAGCTCCCGGCCCGGCGCGGCGTAGGCAAAGCCCGGCCCGGCCTCCTCCATAGGGAACGCGGCCCTGGGGAGCACCAGCGTGGCGCCGTCCGTGTCCAAAAACGACTCCAGGTCCGTCCACTGCTCGGAAACGGCGGACTCCGGGGGCAGGATGCCCCGGGCTTCCTCCGCGAAGCGGGGGCCGCAGACAGCGAAAAGCCGCTGAACGCCTTCAGCCCGCAATCGGTCGCATACCCAGGATAGGATGGGACGGGACAGCACGGTTTCCAGCATCAGCGGCTTTAAGCCCGCCGGGACGGCGGCGTCTTCCTCAAAAATCAAAACAGCCTGTTTCGGACAACTCATGAACTCGCCCTCCTTTGCACATTTTTACTAAAGGCAACTCCATTATAGCAAACTTTTGGGGAAAATCCAGTGGTTACGGTGAATTTGTCCCTAGAATTTTTTCCAAATTTTTTCCTGTCTCTTGTTCTTTTTTGTCAGAGCTCACGGAAAAAGAGAGAAAAGCCCCCAAATCTCCCGGCTTTTTTCGGCGTTTCGCAGAATTTGCTTTTTCCCCCTGGTATGTTTTAATCAAAAATGTAATTTTTTCAAAGAATGTAGTTGAATTTGTTAAGGTAATAGATTACAATAACACTATTCTGTGAAAAAGCGGGAGGGCCCCTATGCTGCACGTCGTACTGGTGGAACCGGAGATTCCCCAGAACTGCGGGAACATCGCCCGCACCTGCGCCGCCACCGGCTCCAGCCTCCATCTGGTCCGCCCCCTGGGCTTCGACATCTCCCAGGGCGCCATCCGGCGGAACATGAAGCGCTGCGGCCTGGACTACTGGCACTTGGTGGAGGTTTCGGACTACGAGAATCTGGAAGACCTCTTCCGCCGCCATCCGGAGGCCGCGTCGGACCTTTGGCTCACCACCACCAAGGCTCCCCAGCCGTACACGGAGGCAGCATTCACGGAAGACAGCTGGCTTTTCTTCGGCAAGGAGACCGCCGGGCTGCCCCTCCCCTTCCGGGAGCGGTTTCGGGAGCGCTGCGTCCGGCTGCCCATGGTGGACGAGGCCCGGAGCCTGAACCTGAGCAACGCCGTAGCCGTATGCGTATACGAGGCCCTGCGGCAAAGCGGATTCCCCGGCCTTTTGGGTACGGGAGAAATGGCGCGCTTATAACTTATAGCATTATAATATGTTTAAACCGGCGTTCGCGCCGAGAAATAAGTTCTTTTTAGGAGGAGTCCTGAGATGAATTACAACAAGAAGACCGTCAAAGACGTAGAGGTGTCCGGCAAAAAGGTGCTGCTGCGCTGCGATTTCAACGTCCCCCAGGACAAGGAGACCGGCGCGATCACCAGCGACAAGCGCATCGTGGCCGCCCTGCCCACCATTCAGTACCTGCTGGAGCAAGGCGCCGCTGTGATCGCCTGCTCTCACCTGGGCAAGCCCGAGGCCAGCTTTGACAAATGGGTCAAGAAGCAGGCCGAAAAGGGCAAGGATCCCGCTTCCCTCACCGAGGAGAAGTGGAAGAAGTCCCTGGCGAAGCTGAGCCTGGCTCCCGTGGCCAAGCGCCTGGGCGAGCTGCTGGGCAAGGAGGTCGTCATGGCCGCCGACGTGGTGGGCGAGGACGCCAAGGCCAAAGCCGCCGCCCTGAAGCCCGGCGAGATTCTGCTGCTGGAAAACACCCGCTTTGAAAAAGGCGAGACCAAAAACGACCCGGAGCTTGCCAAGGCCATGGCCTCCATGGCGGAGGTCTACGTGTCCGACGCCTTCGGCGCGGTGCACCGGGCCCACGCCTCCACCGCCGGCGTGGCCGATTACCTGCCCGCCGTCTCCGGCTTCCTGATCCAGAAGGAGCTGGACTTCCTGGGCGGCGCCATCGCCAGCCCCAAGCGGCCCCTGGTGGCCATCCTGGGCGGGGCCAAGGTCTCCTCCAAAATTGGGGTTATCAACAACCTGCTGGAAATCGCCGACACCATTATCATCGGCGGCGGCATGTCCTACACCTTCTCCGCCGCCCAGGGCGGCAAGGTGGGCAACAGCCTGCTGGAATCCGACTGGATGGACTATTCCAAAGAGATGATCGCCAAGGCCGAGGCCAAGGGCGTGAAGTTCCTTCTGCCGGTGGACACCGTCTGCGGCGACAAGTTTGCTCCCGACGCCAAGAGCCAGCTCGTCAAGGCCGGGGAAATTCCCGACGGCTGGGAGGGCTTGGACATCGGGCCCGAGACGGTGAAGCTTTACTGTGACGCCGTGTCCGGCGCGGGCACCGTCATCTGGAACGGCCCCATGGGCGTGTTTGAGTTCCCCGCCTTCGCCAAGGGCACCGAGGCCATGGCCGAGGCCCTGAGCAAAACCTCCGCCATCACCGTCATTGGCGGCGGAGACAGCGCGGCGGCGGTGGAGCAGCTGGGCTACGCCGACAAGATGAGCCACATCTCCACCGGCGGCGGAGCCTCTTTGGAGTTCCTGGAAGGCAAAGAGCTGCCGGGCGTGGCGTGCCTTTTGGACGCCTGACGCCGTCTTTTTGAGGAAAAAGTTCAGGAAAAAGCACTCTGCGCCCTTGACTTTTTCCCTCAGTTCGGCTATATATTAGTTGATTGCTTTTTGCTTTCCCACGGGCCCTGACGCCCGCCATCTTGAAAACATAAATATAAAGGAGTTTTGAACATCATGAACCGCAGATATCGCAAAACCGTCATCGCCGGAAACTGGAAGATGAACATGACCGCCAGCGAAACCAAGAAATTTGCCGAGGAAATCCGCAAGATTATGCCCCGGGCCAAGTGGTGCGAAACGCTGATCTGCGTCCCCGCCTGCAACATCTCCACCGCTGCCAAGGCTTTCAAGGATCTGCGCATCTCCGTGGGCGCCGAAAACGTCTACTTTGAGGAGAAGGGCGCCTACACCGGCGAGATCTCCGCCGATATGCTGAAAGACCTGGCCGTCAAGTACGTCATCATCGGCCACAGTGAGCGCCGCCAGTACTTCGGCGAAACCGACGTCTCCGTCAATAAAAAAGTCCACGCCGTGCTGAACGCCGGTATGAGCCCCATCATCTGCGTGGGCGAAAGCCTGGAGCAGCGGGAGACCGGCATCACCAACGAGTGGATTGCCCTCCAGGTGAAGAGCGCCCTCTTCGGCGTGCCCGCCGACAAGCTGCGCCGCTGCATCATCGCCTATGAGCCCATCTGGGCCATCGGCACCGGCAAGACCGCCACCGCCGAGCAGGCCGGTGAGGTCTGCTCCAACATCCGCGCCACCATCCGCTCCCTGTACGGCGCCCGGGTGGCCCGGAGCGTCACGATCCAATACGGCGGGTCCATGAACGCCAAGAACGCCGCGGAGCTCCTGGCCCAGCCCGACATCGACGGCGGACTCATTGGCGGCGCGGCCCTGAAGCCCGACCAGTTCGTGGAGATCATCAACGCGGCCAATCAAGAATGACTCCGTCTCAAAGGGGGGGACTCCGTCCCCCCTTTGGATTCCCCCACACCAGTGACATCAGTCACTGGTGTATGCGCCCAAGGCGCACGCATCGGGGAATTTTCCTGACGCACATGCCGTCGGGAAAATGATTTCAATTCTCCCCTGAGGAGGAGTATTTAATGAACAAAACACCGACTACTTTGATCATCATGGACGGCTTCGGCACCGGCGGCGGAGAGACGGGAAACGCCGTCCAAACCGCCAAAACGCCCCGGCTGGACGGCTTCTTCCAGGAGTTCGCCCACACAACCCTCTCCGCCTCCGGGCTGGACGTGGGCCTGCCCGACGGGCAGATGGGCAACAGCGAGGTGGGCCACACCAACATCGGCGGCGGCCGGGTGGTCTTCCAGGACCTGCCCCGCATCACCCGCTCCATTGAGGACGGCAGCTTTTTCCAAAATCCCTCTTACCTCCACGCCATGGACGCCTGCATGGAAAAGGGCTCCGCCCTGCACCTGTTCGGCCTTTTGTCCGACGGCGGCGTCCACTCCCACCTGACCCACCTCTTCGCCCTTTTGAAAATGGCCAAGGACAAGGGACTTACCCGGGTCTATATCCACGCCTTCCTGGATGGGCGGGACGTGTCCCCCACCTCCGGCGCGGGCTTTGTGGCCCAGACGGTGGAAAAGTGCGAGGAAATCGGCGTGGGCAAAATCGCCACGGTCATGGGCCGGTACTACGCCATGGACCGGGACAAACGCTGGGACCGGGTGGAGCAGGCCTATGACGCCATGGTCTACGGCGAGAGCCTCATCAACAACCCGGACCCCGTGGACGCGGTGAAAAAGTCCTATGAAAAGGGCGTCACCGACGAGTTCGTGGAGCCCGTGGTCTGCGATGCCGACGGCTCTATTTCCGACAACGACAGCGTGATCTTCTTCAACTTCCGCCCCGACCGGGCCCGGGAGATTACCCGGACTCTGGTGGACCCGGAGTTTGACGGCTTCACCCGGCAGTTCTTCCCCCTGACCTTTGTGTGCAACACGGAGTATGACGCCTCCATGCCCAACGTGGAGGTGGCCTTCCCCCGAGTGCTGGTGAATAACGGCCTGGGTGAATACCTCAGCAAAATGGGCATGACCCAGCTCCGCATCGCGGAGACGGAGAAGTACGCTCATGTGACCTTCTTCTTCAACGGCGGCAGCGAAACCGTCTTCCCCGGGGAGGATCGGGTGCTGGTCCCCTCCCCCAAGGTGGCTACCTACGACCTTCAGCCGGAGATGAGCGCTCCGGAGGTCTGCGAAAAATGCGTGGAGCGCATTGAATCCGGGGCCTACGACGTCATCATCCTGAATTTTGCCAACTGCGACATGGTGGGCCATACCGGAATTTTTGACGCCGCGGTCAAGGCGGTGGAAACTGTGGATACCTGCGTAGGCAAGGTGGTGGACGCCACCTTGAAAATGGGAGGCATCGCTATGATCACCGCCGACCACGGAAACGCGGAGCAGATGGTGGAGCCAGACGGAAGCCCCATGACCGCCCACACCACGAATCCTGTGCCCTTCATTCTCTGCGGCGCGGGGTCCGAGCTGCGGAGCGACGGAAGGCTTGCCGATATCGCGCCGACGATGCTGGATGTGATGGGCCTGGCCTGTCCGCCGGAAATGGACGGAAAAACCCTCATCGTGCAATAAGCAGCCTGTATAGAAAAAGAGCCGCCCAGCCGGGCGGCTCTTCTTTTTTTATTCTACAGCGGCGTTCAGAAGGCGGATGAGCTCCTCCTTCCCCGTTCCCTTCTCGGCGGAGAACGGCAGGAGCACGTCCTCCTCCCCCAGCTCCAGCGTCTCCCGAATCAAAGCCAAAGCCGGGTCAATCTGGCTCTTTTTCAGCTTATCCAGCTTGTTGGCCACTACAATCTCCGGACAGCCCGTCTCCCGAAACCAGCCGTGCATCGTCAAATCATTGGCCGTCGGCTTGTGCCGGGCGTCCACAATCAGCACGCCGGCGGTGATATGGGCCTCCTGGAAATAGCTTTCCATCAGGCGCCCCCAACGCTCCTTCTCCGCCTTGGAGACTTTGGCATAGCCGTAGCCCGGCAGGTCCACCAGGTAGGCTTTCCCGTCCACCAGGAAGTAGTTCACCTGGGTGGTCTTCCCCGGGGAAGACCCCACATAGGCCAGGTTCTTCCGGCCCAGGAGCCGGTTGATCACCGAGGACTTCCCCACGTTGGACCGGCCCGCAAAGGCAAACTGCGGCAAACCGTCCCAAAGGAACTGTTCCCTGGTCCCGGCGGAACGGACAAATTCCGCTTTTCCAAAATTGACGGACATCCTTCCCCTCCTTTACTGCCGGAGAACAGCGGCTTCTTTCTTTTCCCGGCCGATAGGGGGAAAGACCGGCGCTTCCTCACGAGCCGCCTCCGGCATGGGCACCAGCGCCGCGGCAAAGACTTGATCCACGGTCTCCACCGGAATGAAGTTCAGCGCCGCCCGGACCGTCTGGTCAATTTCCTCCAGGTCCCGGATATTGTCCTTGGGAATCAGCACCGTGCCGATACCGTTCCGCAGGGCGGCCATGGTCTTCTCCTTCAGTCCGCCGATGGCCAGCACACGTCCCCGGAGGGTCACCTCTCCCGTCATGGCCAGGCCCGCCTTGACCTTACGGTCCGTCAGGGCGGAGAGCATGGCCGTGGTGACGGCGATGCCCGCCGAGGGGCCGTCCTTGGGCACCGCTCCCTCGGGGAAGTGGACATGGATGTCCTTGTTTTTATAAAACTCCGCTTCCACGCCCAGCACCGCCGCCCGGCTGCGGATGCAGCTCAGGGCCGCCTGGGCCGACTCCTTCATCACGTCGCCCAGGTTTCCGGTGAGCTCCAGCTTGCCGGTGCCCTCCATCACATTGACCTCGACTTCCAGAATCTCGCCGCCGGTTTCCGTCCATGCCAGGCCGTTGACCACGCCGGTCTCCTCCCTCTCCGTATGGAGGGCAGGGGGATAGGGCTGGCAGTCCAGGAATTTCGGAAGATCTTCCTCCATTACCGTCACCCGCTTCGTCTCGCCGGAAACCAGCTTCATGTCCGTTTTCCGGCATAGGGCCGCAATGCGCCGCTCAAGCAGCCGGACGCCGGACTCCCGGGTGTAGTTCCGGATTACGGCCCGGAGCACATCGTCCCCCACCCGGAGGGAGGATTTCTTCAGGCCGTGCTCCGCCAGCTGCTTGGGCAGCAGATGGCGGCGGGCGATTTCCACCTTCTCCTCGTCGGTGTAACTGCTGAGGCGGATAACCTCCATCCGGTCCAGCAGGGGCTGGGGAATGGTGTCTGTGGTGTTGGCGGTGGTAATGAACATCACCCGGCTCAAGTCCACGGGAATCTCCATATAGTGGTCCCGGAACGAATGGTTCTGCTCACTGTCCAGCACTTCCAGCAGGGCCGAGGCCGGGTCTCCCCGGTAATCGTTCCCCAGCTTATCGATCTCGTCCAGCAGCAGCAGCGGGTTCATGGACCCGCCCCGGATGATGGCGTCAATGACCCGGCCGGGCATGGAGCCGATGTAGGTCCGCCGGTGGCCCCGGATGTCCGCCTCGTCCCGGACGCCGCCCAGGGAAAGCCGGGCCAGCTTCCGGTTCAGCGCCTTGGCAACGCTGATGGCAATGGAGGTTTTTCCCACCCCCGGCGGGCCCACCAGGCACAAAATCTGCCCCTTGCCCTTGGGGTTCATCTGCCGGACGGCAATGGTCTCCAAAATCCGTTCCTTCACCTTCGCCAGGCCGAAATGATCCTTTTCCAGCACCTTCCGGGCGGCCTCCACGCTGACGCGCTCCCGCGTCTCTGTGTTCCAGGGCATCTCCAGGCATACATCCAAATAGTTTCGGATCACCGACGCCTCGGCGCTGCCATAGGGCTGGCGGGAGAGCTTCCCCGCTTCCTTCAGCAGGTGCTTCTCCGCCTCCTCCTCCAACTGCAGCTCCAAAATCTTGCGGCAATAATCCTCAACTTCATCCTCGTCGTCCTCCCCCAGCTCGTTCTGGAGGACCCGAATCTGCGTGCGGAGAATCTGGTCCCGCTGCGTGCGAATCAGCTGGTCCCGGATCTTGCCCTCCATCTCATGCTCAAAACCCAGGATGCTGCACTCCCTGGCCAGAAGGCCGTTCAGCTTCCGCATTCGGACGAAGGGGGCCAGCTCCTCTAGAATCCCCTGCTTATCCGTGTGCCGCAGGGGGATGTTCTGGGCAATGAAGTCCGCCAGATACCCCACGTCCCGGCCATCCATCACAGCGGTGACAATCTCCCCCGGAACCGATCCGGAAAGCTGGGCGTACTCGCTGAAGAGGCTCCAGGCTTGGCGAAGCAGGGCCTCTGCCCGGGGGCTCCTGGCTTCGGAGGGAACCTCCTCCGGCAGCACCTCAATATTGGCCTGCAGGTAGGGTGAGGACTGCCACAACCGCCGGAGGCGGGCCCGCCTCCGGCCCTCCACCATCACCCGGGCGGAACCGGAGGACAGGCGGAGAATCTGCCGGATGTGGGAGACGGTGCCGATTTGATACAGGTCCTTCTCCTCCGGCTGTTCCACTCCGATCTCCCGCTGGGTGACCAGGAAAACATCCTGCTCCCCCTCCATGGCCGCAATGGAGATGGGCCGCTCCACGTCAAAGGTCAGATTCATATGAGGGAAGACCGTCAGACCGCGAAGAGCCAGCACAGGCATATTGATTGTAGCCGGTTCCATAGGCGTCATAGGGTTCACGCTCCTTTCCAGGCACTGGAAAATAATGGTACGGAATGGAAGATGTCCTTACAACCCGAGAGGAAGGGACGTTACTCCCTTCCTCTCTTTCAGTCCGGCGCGGGGCCGGGCGTCTTCTTGTGTCAGGATGCGGACTTCGGCGGGCGGGATTTTCCGCTCTTGCCCGGATTCAGCTTCACGGAATAGCTCACCTTCTCCGGGTCCTTTGTCAAAACGGGACGGCCCGTACCGTCTACGCACTCCCTGGTAATAACAGCCTTGACAATGGTGGGGTCCGAGGGGATGTCGTACATGATCTGAGTCAGCATGCCCTCCATGACGGCCCGAAGGCCCCGTGCACCGATATTCCGCTCAATGGCCTTGTCGGCAATCGCGTCCAGCGCCTCGCCTTCAAACTCCAGCTCCACGTCGTCGTACTCCAGCAGCTTTTTGTACTGCTTCACCAAGGCGTTCTTCGGCTCCTGGAGAATGCGGACCAGATCTTCCCGCCTCAAGCCGTTCAGCGGCGCGATGACCGGAAGACGACCGACCAGCTCCGGGATGATACCGTACTTCAGAATATCGTGGGGCTGGACCTCGTGGAGGATTTTGCTCAGGTCTTTGTCCTTCTTTCCCTGGATGTTGGCCCCAAAGCCGATGCTCTTTTGATCCAGGCGCTTTTCAATAATTTTTTCCAGCCCGTCGAACGCGCCGCCGCAGATAAAGAGGATGTTCTTCGTGTTCATCTGGATGAATTCCTGATGGGGATGCTTCCGGCCGCCCTGGGGCGGGACGTTGGCCACGGTCCCCTCCACAATTTTCAGCAGCGCCTGCTGCACCCCCTCCCCGGAAACGTCCCGGGTAATGGAGGTATTTTCGCTCTTCCGGGCAATTTTGTCGATTTCATCCACATAGATGATGCCGTGCTCAGCGCGCTCCACGTCGAAGTCCGCCGCCTGAAGAAGGCGGAGGAGAATGTTCTCTACGTCGTCGCCCACGTAGCCCGCTTCCGTAAGGGTAGTGGCGTCGGCAATGGCGAAGGGCACTTTCAAAATCTTGGCCAGAGTTTGGGCGAACAGGGTCTTGCCGGAGCCGGTGGGGCCCAGCATCAGGATATTGCTCTTTTGGAGCTCCACGTCCTCGTCCCCGCCGAAGAAGATGCGCTTGTAATGATTATACACCGCCACGGATAGGGCGACCTTCGCCTCGTCCTGGCCGATAACATACTGATCCAGCACATCTTTAATCTCCCGGGGCGTGGGCAGCTGGTCCGGCAGGTCCTCCAGCGCCGGGGCGTCGGGCTCGAAGCCGTCGTTCAGAATGCTCATGCACAGGTGGACGCACTCGTCGCAGATACGCACACCGGGGCCCTGTATCATGCGGCGGATCTGCTGCTCATGCTTGCCGCAGAAAGAACACCGCAGAGTTTTCTTGCCGTCGTCGTTCATGGTTTTTACCTTTCTATCGGGGATGGGGCTTCGCGTTTAGGCCTCGTCCTTTTTCTCTTCCTTGTTGACCAGTATCTTGTCAATCAGGCCGAACTCCTTGGCCTCCTCGGCACTCATGAAGTTGTCCCGCTCGCAGGCGTCCGTGACTTCCTCGATGGATCGGCCCGTGTTTTCCGACAGGATGCGGTTCATCCGCTTTTTGATCGTCTCCAACCGCTTCAGGTGGATGGCCATATCGGTAATCTGGCCCTGGGTGCCGGCAGAAGGCTGGTGAATCATGATCTCCGCGTTGGGCAGAGCGATGCGCTTGCCCTTGGCTCCGGCGGAGAGGAGGAAGGCTCCCATGCTGGCCGCCATGCCGACGCAGATGGTGGACACGTCGCATTTGACGTACTGCATGGTGTCGTAAATCGCCATACCGTCGGTAACCGATCCGCCGGGGCTGTTGATATACAGCTGGATGTCCTTATCCGGGTCCTGGGCCTCCAGATAGAGGAGCTGGGCCACGATCAGGCTGGCCGTGGTGGCGTTGACCTCCTCGCCCAGGAAGACGATCCGGTCGTTCAGCAGCCGGGAGAAAATGTCATAGGACCGCTCGCCCCGGTTGGTCTGTTCGACTACGTAGGGAACTAGACTCAATTTGATAACCTCCAGTCTTTTGTGCGGGCCTGCCAGGGGTGAAGCGCGCTCCAGCGCCCGGCAGTTATGCCCATATAACCATTTTCACATGATACCACAGGCATCATGTGAAAATGTGTCGAATCTGTGAATCCGCAAGTAAAGATTCGGCTTATTCGGCGTCCTTCGGCTCCTCGGTCTCCTCCGTCTTCTTCTTTCTGGGCTTCCGGGCGGGCTTTTTCTCTTCCGCGTCCGGCTCCGCACCCTCGGACTCTTCCGTCTTCTTCTTGCGAGGCTTCCGGGCGGGCTTCTTCTCTTCCGCGGCGGGCTCCTCCGCGGGTTTTTCCTCGGGCTTCTCCTCCGGCTTCACAGCGGTGGCGCTCTCCACCACCACGTCGATGGCCCGGCGGCTGCAAACCTGGTCCTTCACCTGGTCGGCCTGGATGTACTTCTTTACCATCTCCACATCCATGCCGAACTGCTCCGCCAGCTTCTTGTATTCTTCCTCTACATCTTCGTCGCCGGCCTCAATGTTTTCGGCCTTGATGACGGCCATGACGGCCAGGTCCATCTTCACCTGGCGCAGGGCGGGCTCCTTAGCGTCCTCCAGCAGCTTGGACTCCTGGATGCCGGTCATCTGGAGATACTGGTCATAGGGGATTCCCTGCTGGGCGATCTGGGTGCGGAAGTTCTCCACGAACTGCCGGGCCTGGCCCTCCACCATGGCGTCGGGGATCTCGGCGGTGATGCCCTGGGCCACCTGCTCCATCAGCGCGTCCTCAAAGCCGCGCTGGGCGTCCTTCTCCCGCTCCTCTTTGATCTGCTTTTCGAGATCCGCCTTCAGCTCGTCCAGGGTGTCGAACTCGCTGACGTCCTTGGCAAACTCGTCGTCCAGGGCGGGAACTTCCTTCTCTTTGACCTCGTGGCACTTGACCTTGAAGACCACGGCCTTGCCGGCCAGGTCCGCATGGTAGTCCTCGGGGAAGGTGATGTCGATGTCTTTTTCCTCGCCGGCCTTCATGCCCGCGACCTGCTCCTCAAAGCCGGGAACAAAGCTGTGGGAACCCAGCTCCAGGCTGTGGTTGGTCCCCTTGCCTCCGTCGAAGGGCTTTCCGTCCAGGAAGCCCTCGAAATCGATGACGGCGGTATCGCCCTCCTTGGCCTCCCGCTCCACGGACACCAGGCGGGTGTTCCGGTCAGTGAGGGTCTGGAGGCGGCGGTCCACGTCCTCGGATGTGACCTGCACTTCCTCCTTGGGAGCGGTCAGGCCCTTATACTGGCCCAGGGTGACCTCGGGATACACGGGCGCGACAGCTTTGAAGGTAAAGCCCTGCCGGGTGCACTCGCCCACCAGCTCCACGGACGGATAGCCCACCACCTGGAGCTCTTTTTCCTTCACGGCGGCCTCATAGGCGTCGGGGAAGGCAATATTGATGGCCTCGTCGAAGAACACCTCCGCGCCGTACATGCCCTCGATGATCTTCCGGGGGGCCTTGCCGGGGCGGAAACCGGGGACGTTGATCTTGCCCCGCATCTTCCGGTACGCCTTTTCCATGGCGGCCTCAAACTCCGCGGCCTCCACCTCGATGGTCAACGCGACCTGGCTTTTTTCGATCTTCTCGCAGCTTTTCACACTCATGTCTGTTTTCCTCCGTTCATTCCCGGCACTCAAAACGTATATGGCCGGGCAAATAAGTATTCTATCAGAAAAAAATTGAAAATACCAGTCTTTTTTCCTTCAATCACAAATTTTTTTTGGAACAAAGCCCAGATAGTCGGCGGAGATCAGGGAAAACTCCGTTTCTCCCCGTTTTCCCTCCAGCCTCCGGCGGATGGCGTGGCCGTGAAGATGGCCGTAGCAGCATGTGGAAACCCGGTATTTTTCCAGCGTTTCCAAGATTTCCGGGCACTCATAGCCCTGGTAAAGTGGCGGGTAGTGGAGGAAGCACAAAATGGGCTTCTCCCCCGCCGCTTTCAAAGATGCCTCCAGCCGCCCCACCTCCCGGTTGAGGACCTTGACGTTGTGGGCGTCCTCCTCCAAAAACCAGCCCCGGGTGCCGCAGACGGCGTAATCCCCGTAGAAGACGCAGTTATTATGGAGGAGGTCCAGGGTGTGGATGCCCTTCTCGTCAAAGAAACGGTGGAGCTTGGCGGCGGTGGTCCACCAGTAGTCGTGGTTTCCCTTCACCAAATACTTCTTGCAGGGGAACCGGTCCAGGAATTGAAAGTCGGCCTCCGCCTCCTCCAGGCTCATGCCCCAGGAGGTGTCCCCCGCCAGGACCAGCACGTCCTCCGCCGTCAGGGCGGAGAGGCCTTCCCCAATGCGGGCGGTGTAGTTCTCCCAGGCGGGGCCGAAGATCTCCATGGGCTTGTCGGCCGTCAGGGAGAGATGCAGATCCCCAATGGCGTAGAGGGCCATAGCAGCTCCCCCCTTTCTGTTTGATGCCCGTCGCTCTTTATTTTAAGAAATCCAATACCACGCCGTCCATGCCCGGCTTCTCGCAGGTGAGGTCAAACCGCCGTTTCTTGCCCTTCAGCGCCGCCAGCCGTTTAGGAATCGCCACGCCGGAAACGGCGTTCAGCTGTTCCAGCAGCTCCACGCCGTCCCCCTCGGGGGTCTCTCCAATAGCCCGGAGAACGTGGTCGCAGAACTTATAGGGGGACGCGGTGGAGGCAAAGACCGTCAGGGTCTCGTCCCCGGTCTCCACCCGGTACTGCTCCAGCACTCCCGCCGCCACGGCGGTGTGGGTGTCGATGAGGTAGCCGTGCTCCTTATAATACCGGGCGATGGTGGCAGTAGTCCCCGCCTCGTCGCAGAAGCCGCCCCAGAACTGCTCCCGGAGGGCCGTCTTGATGGTTTCCGAAACCTCGTACTTCCCACTGGCGTTCAAGGCCTCCATATAGCCCCGGACCTCCTGGTCGTTCTCCCCGGAGAGGTCGAACAGCAGCCGCTCCAAGTTGCTGGACACCAGAATATCCATAGAGGGACTCATGGTGGTGTGGAAGGGCCGGTTTTTGTCGTACACGCCAGTACGGAGGAAGTCCGTCAGCACGTCGTTTTTATTGGACGCGCAGATGAGCTTCCCTACCGGCAGGCCCATGCGCTTCGCGTAATACGCCGCCAGGATATCCCCGAAGTTGCCGGTGGGGACGCAGAAGTTCACCTTGTCCCCCATGTTGATCTCTCCGTCCCGGAGCAGGTCGCAGTAGGCGGAGATGTAGTAAACCACCTGGGGCAGGATGCGGCCCCAGTTGATGGAGTTGGCGGAGGACAGGAGATAGCCCCGCTTCGCCAGGGTCTCCCGGATACCCTCGTCGGAGAATATTCGCTTCACCCCCGCCTGGGCGTCGTCGAAGTTGCCCACCACGGCGCAGACGCCAACATTCTCCCCGTCCTGGGTGACCATCTGGGCCTCCTGGACCTTGGACACGCCGTCCTTGGGGTAGAAAACCATGATTTTCGTCTGGGGCACGCCGGCAAAACCCTCCATGGCGGCTTTGCCGGTGTCGCCGGAGGTGGCCACCAGAATGCAGACCGTCTTGTCCTCCCCGGTCTTCCGCAGGGCGGCGGAAAGGAGCTGAGGCAGCATCTGGAGGGCCATGTCCTTAAAGGCGGAGGTGGGGCCGTGCCACAGCTCCAGACAGTGGGTGGAGCCATCCACCTTCCGCAGGGGGGCGGCGGCGGGGTGGCCGTACTTATCGGGACCGTAGGCGTTATTCGCAAAGCCCAGCAGCTCTTCCTCGCTGTAGTCCGTCAGATAAAGGGCCATGACCTTGGCGGCCCGCTCCTGGTAGGAGGCCCCGGTAAGGCTCTTCAAAAAGGCCTCGCCAATCTGGGGAACGGCCTCCGGGGTCAGCAGCCCGCCGTCCCGGGAAAGGCCCAGCTTCACGGCCTCGGCCCCGGTCACCCGCAGGGCACGGTCTCTGGTGCTCAAATACTTCATGTCTCGTATCTCACCTTTCTGGTTGTGTTTTGGAATCTATGCAAAGGCGTCCTCCAGGTACTCCACCCGGAACGCGCCGTCCTTTCCCTCATAAACCTCCGCCACGTCGAAGCGGGCGGGGCAGTCCAGGCCGTGAAAGCCCATGTAAAGATTCGCGGCCCGGCGGAGGCGCTGCTGTTTCCGCCCGTCCACAAATTCCCGGGGCAGCCCGATGGAGCCGGGGCCCCGGCGCTTTGCCTCCACAAAGCAGAGGACGCCCTCGGGGCTGCGGGCCACAATGTCCAGCTCCCCGAAGCGGCAGCGCCATTGGCGGTCTAAGATGGTATAGCCCCGCGCCTCCAAATACCGCCCTGCCAGGGCTTCCCCCTGGTCCCCGGAGGCCTTTGTCCCGCTCACCGCCGGGCCTCCCACTTTTTCAGGAAGGTCTTCCGGTGGGCCGGACATGGGCCGTGCCGGTCCAGGGCGGCATAGTGGGCCTTCGTGCCGTAACCCTTGTGCTTTGCGAAACCGTATTGCGGGTAAAGGGCATCCAGCTCCCGGGATACATGCCGGTCCCGGCTGACCTTTGCCAGAATGGAAGCCGCGGCGATGGAGGCGCTTTTTCCATCCCCGCCAATCAGGGTGGCGTGGGGCGTTTCTATGGCAAACCGGCTGCCGTGATCCCGATTGCCGTCGATGAGGGCCAGGTCCGGCTTCACGGACAGGCCGTCGATGGCTCTTTGCATCGCCAGCATCCGGGCGTTGAGGATATCCATTTCGTCAATTTCTTCCGCCGTGGCGAAGGCCACGGACCACGCCTCCGCCTGAGCGGTAATCTCGTCAAAGAGGATTTCCCGTTTTTTCTCGGTCAACTTCTTGGAGTCGTTCAGGCCGGGAATCTCGATTTCCCGGGGAAGGATGACGGCGGCGGCGTACACCGGACCCGCCAGGGGGCCCGCCCCCGCCTCGTCCACGCCGCAGAGGAAGCTGTACCCCCTATTCCACTGTTCCCGCTCCGGGGTCCAAAGGTCCATGGGCTTCTCTCCTTTTGTCCCGGCGGTGGAGCCAGGCGAAATAGATGAAATGAATCACGCAGACGAACAATACCGCCCCGCATCCCCCGCTGTACCGGACCATTCCCGGCAAGCCCGCCAGCCATTGAAACAGCAGCCACGTAAAGGCCAGCAGCTGATTTAGCGGCGTCAGGAAGGAACAAAGCACCCCAAAAACAAGAATCCCATTCACATCCCGGATCAACTCCAGTTCCGCAGCCAAAATCACTCCTGCGGCCAGCGCGGCGCTGAACCCCCAGTACCACTTCACGAAACGAAGCAGCCCCGCTCCCCCGGAGACAAGCCGCACGTTCAGAACCAGCAGGCCCACAAGCCATACCCCCAGCAAAATCCAGAACCGCGTTGTATATGTTTGATACAAGCCGTATCCAAACGCGCTGACGCTAGTATACAAATGCAGGGCCACCCATAAAAGCGCCGCGAAGTCGGCGGCGGACCATCGCTTGTTATCTCCCATTACGGTGCCTCCAGCGTAAACCGCCCCAGCTTGCCGGAGCGGAACTCGTCCAGAAGAATCTTCGCCATGCGCTCGGTGTCCACCTCGCCGCCGGAGACAAGAAAGCCCCGCCGCCGCCCGGCGGCCTCCAGAAGCCGCCAGCCGTAGGCCACGTCGTTCTCCTCCCCCTCCCGCTCCGGAAGGGCGGGGAGCTTGTAGCCGGTTTTCAGCGCCTCGGGGTAGTGCTCCGCAAGGTACGCCATCAAATGGCACCCCAGGGTTTCCGTGTCCAGAATCTCGTCCTTCACCGCGCCGGTGAAGGCCAGGTGCAGCCCCACGTCCTTGTCGTCCAACTTGGGCCAGAGGATGCCGGGGGTATCCAGCAGCTCAAGCCCCCGGTCGATGGGCACCCACTGCTTCGAGCGGGTCACGCCGGGGCGGTCCTCCGCCTTGGCGGTCTTCCGGCCCGCGATTTTATTGATAAAGGTGGACTTCCCCACGTTGGGGATGCCCAGGACCATGACCCGGACCACCCGGCCCATCTGGCCCTTCTCGGCGTAAGCGCGCAGCTTGTCCGCCAGCAGCTCCCGGACCGCGGCGGAAAATTTCGCCGTGCCCGCGCCGCTCTTAGAATCCGTTTCCAGCACCGCCCAGCCCTTTTCCTTGAAGAAAGCCGCCCAGTCTTTGGTCGCCTCCCGGTCCGCCTGGTCCGCTCGGTTCAAAACCACCAGCCGGGGTCTCCCCGCCGTCAGGCCGTCTATGTCCGGGTTGCGGCTGGAGCGGGGAATGCGGGCATCCAAAATCTCGCACACCGCATCCACGTTTTTCAGCTGTTCCCCGATCATCCGCCGGGTCTTTGCCATGTGCCCGGGGTACCATTGGATTTCCACTAGCCGATTCCTCCAATTCGTCCGTAGTCCCGGATTCCCGTTTCGGCGTCCGGGCCGGGCAGGGCCAGAAACGCCGCCCGGCCAATGATATAGCGCGTGTCGATGGTGCCCAGCTGACTGCTCCGGCTGTCGGTGGAGTGGTTGCGGTTGTCCCCCATGACGAAAACGCAGCCCTCCGGCACGGTGAGGGGAAATTCCGTTCCCTCCGGCGTGAAGGTCAGCTCGTTGATATAGTCCTCATGGAGGCGTTTTCCGTCCACATAGACCACGCCGGACCCAAAATCGATGTCCACCACCTGGCCCTCCGCGGCGATGACCCGCTTGACGATGGGCGTGGGGAGGAAGCTCTCCTTCCGCAAAACCACGATGTCCCCCGGCTCATATCCGCCGCAGAGCATGGAGTTCAGCACCAGCAGCCGGTCCCCGTCCTGGAGGGTAGGCACCATGGAGTGCCCGTCCACACCGATGAGGCGTGCGCCGAAGGTAAATACCAGCACCACGGCCAGCACGGAGCAGACCAGGGCCTGGACCCACTCGTACATTTCGCGGCCCCGGCCCTTCTTCTCCGGTTCCGCCCGCGCTTCTTTCTGCATGTCTCTTTCTCTCCTTGATTCCAGGGTACCGCTCCTCAGAGCGACCCAATGCGATCCCACTCCCGCATACCCAGGTCCTCGGTCATTCCCGGCAGCAGCAAAAACACCGCCCGGCCGATGAGGCAGCGCTGGTCCACCGCCCCCAGCTCCGGGGCCCGGCTGTCCCGGCTGCCGTTGCGGTTGTCCCCCATGAGGAAGACGCAGCCCTCCGGCACGGTGAAGGGGAACTCCGTTCCCTCCGACAGGTGGGTGGCCTCCCGGATATAAGGCTCCTCCAGGGCCTGGCCGTCCACATAGACCACGCCGTTGTCAAAATCCACGTCCACGGTCTCTCCCTCCGTGGCGATGACCCGCTTGACAATGGGCTCTCCGTTCTCAAAACCGGCCTTGGCGGCAATGACCACGTCGCCCCGCTCAAAATCCCCGCAAAGAACCCGGTTCACCACCAGCAGCAGATCTCCGTTTTGCAGCGTTTCCCGCATGGAACCGCCGGAGACGCCCACCACCCGGGCCCCGAAGGCAAACATCACCACCGCCGCCAATACGGAGCACACCAGCGCCTGGGCCCAATCGTAGAGGCCCCGGCCCGGCTGTTCCTGCTTTTTTTCATCTTTCTTCTCGTCCGGCATGCTGCTTCCTCCTATGGCGTCAAAAATTTTCAATCTTAATTAGTATAGCAAGAAAATCTTGAAATCACAAGGGGTTTTGCCAAAAAACCTGTTCAAAAACAGGGGAAACGGCCCGTCCTGAAAGGCCCGCGTTTATAAAAACCGTCAAAATGCGCTCCGGCACTTGACAAACCCGGCCCCGCGGCGTATGCTGTATAAAACATATAAGCGCAAACCGATGATGCGGAGAAGTAAACGGGGTCTTGGTTCTCATAGCGAGCCGCCGGTGGTGGAAGGGCGGCAGACGCAAGCCTGTTGAATGGACCGCGGAGGGCGGGCTGAACCGGGAGCAGGCTCCCTCATTACGCTTCGACGGGCTTTTCCCCCGTTACCAAGGAAAGGCGCGTGACGGCGCGCCGCCGAGCGGGCGGTTTGAAACCGCCAATTTGGGTGGCACCGCAGAAGTTTTAAGGCTTTTGTCCCAAAGATACCTGCAACAGGTCTTTTCTTGGGATGGGGGTCTTTTTTTGACCCTTCGTCCGGGAATCGGCCGGCATTTTGAAAGGGGCGGGCGCCATGCTTTATCTTCGATAATTCAATAAAAAGGAATCTCCACCGTTTTTGCCCTCCGGCAATTGCACTTTTCGCCAGTTCGTGGTAAACTAGTAAAATTGAGTAGGTTCCGGCGCTCCGGAACCGGACAGCGAGGTATGTTATGGAAAGCAAGAAGAAACGGATTTTCAGCGGCATTCAGCCCAGCGGAGAGCTGACCCTTGGGTCTTATATGGGCGCCATCAAAAACTGGGTCGCCCTTCAGGACGAATATGAGTGCGTCTACTGCATCGTGGATATGCATGCCATCACCGTGCGGCAGGTGCCCGCGGATCTGCGCCGCCGGGCGCTGAGCCAGCTGGCCCAGTATGTCGCCTGCGGCCTGGACCCGGAGAAGAGCATCCTCTTCATTCAGAGTCACGTCCCCCAGCACGCGGAGCTCAGCTGGGTGCTGAGCTGCTGCACCCAGTTCGGCGAGCTGAGCCGCATGACCCAGTTCAAGCAGAAATCCCAGCAGCACGCCGACAACATCACCGCCGGCCTCTTTACCTACCCGGTGCTCATGGCGGCGGACATCCTGCTCTACCAGACGGACCTGGTGCCCGTGGGCGAGGACCAGCGCCAGCATGTGGAGCTGTGCCGGGACATTGCCCAGCGCTTCAACGGCGTCTACAGCGACACCTTCACCCTGCCGGAGCCCTTCATTCAAAGAGTGGACCAGGGCGCCCGGATCATGAGCCTGGGCAACCCCATGAACAAGATGAGCAAATCCGACCCCGACGGCTGCGTCAACCTGATGGACCCGCCGGAGGTCATCCAGCGGAAGTTCAAGCGGGCCGTCACCGACAGCGAAACCGCCGTCCGCTATGACAAGGAGTCGAAGCCCGGTGTCTCCAATCTGCTGACCATCTACTGCGCCGCCGCAGGAAAGACCCTGGAGGAGGCGGAGGCCGAATTCCAGGGCCAGGGCTACGGAGTCTTCAAGCCCGCCGTGGGCGACGCGGTCATTGAGCTGTTCCGCCCCATCCGGGAGGAGGCCCAGCGCCTGATGGCCGACAAGGCGTATTTGGAGGGCCTCTACCGCCAGGGCGCGGAGCGGGCCTCCCGCATTGCCGGCCGCACCCTGGCCAAGGTCTACAAAAAGGTCGGGTTTCTACCCAGATAAGGAGAACGCAACATGCCCTTAGATAACCGGCTGATTGCCTATGTGGCCCTCGCCCTTTTGACGGCGCTGGTCGTCAGCTTCCTGATGACCCCCGTGGTAAAAACCTTCGCCTATAAGGTGGGGGCGGTGGACGTGCCTAAGGACGCCCGCCGGATGCACAAGGTCCCCATCCCCCGCCTGGGGGGCCTGGCCATCTTCATTGGCTTTATGGTCAGCGTCCTCATCCTGGGCGGCATCCGGGGGGGGAACGGCCAGATGCAGAGCATCCTCCTGGGCTCCGTCATCATCGTGGTCCTGGGGGTGGTGGACGACATCATGGCCCTGCCCGCCATGCTGAAATTCGTGGTCCAGATCGCCGCCGCCCTGATCCCCGCCTTGAACGGCGTGGTCATTCAGGCCTTTTCCAACCCCAACATCTTTTCAGATAGCCTCTACTGGGTGCTGGGCCCCCTGTCCGTGCCCTTCACGGTGCTCTGGATCGTAGCCATCACCAACGCGGTGAACCTCATCGACGGGCTGGACGGCCTGGCCAACGGCGTCTCCGCCATCTCCGCCACCACCATGCTGGTTATTGCCCTCCTGGCCTCCGAGGCCCAGGTCGCCATCGTCATGGCGGCGCTGGTGGGGGCCTGTGTGGGCTTCATGCCCTACAACCTCAACCCCGCCAAGATGTTCATGGGGGACACCGGGGCCACCTTCCTGGGCTATATCCTGGCCACCATGTCCATCCAGGGACTCTTCAAGTTCTACGCGGTGATCTCCTTCGCCGTGCCCTTCCTGATTTTAGGACTGCCCATTTTCGATACTACTTTCGCCTTCATCCGCCGCCTGGCCCACGGGCAAAGCCCCATGCACGCCGACCGGGGCCACATCCACCACCGGCTCATCGACATGGGGCTGAATCAGAAACAGGCGGTGGCGACGCTGTACGTCATTTCCGCCATGCTGGGCCTCTCCGCCGTGGTGCTGACCACCGGAGGGGAGCAGAAGGCCATGCTTTTCTTCGCGACGCTGTGCATCGTAGGGGCCGTGGCCGCCCGGGTGGTGTTCCCCAAGGAGATCCGGGAGGAGCTCCACGAAGAGCTTGAGGAGCTCAGGGATCTGGGACACCACGGCGAACACCAGGAAAAAGAGGAAGCCCCCGGTCATGGGGACAAGGAGCAGACATGAAAAACGTGCGTATCATGAGCGTCTTCGGCACCCGTCCGGAGGCCATCAAAATGTGCCCTCTGGTAAAGGAGCTGGCCTCCCGTCCCGGCATTGAAAGCCTCTGCTGCGTTACCGCCCAGCACCGGCAGATGCTGGACAGCGTGCTGGAGGTCTTCGGCGTTCGGCCTGACCGGGACCTGGACATCATGGCCCCCCGGCAGACCCTCTCCCACATCACCAGCAAGTGCCTCCTGGGCATGGACGAGGCCATCGACGAGCTGAAGCCCGACATGATCCTGGTCCACGGGGACACCTCCACCACCTTCGCCGGGGCTCTCTCCGCGTATTATCATCAGGTTTCCGTGGGCCATGTGGAGGCGGGCCTGCGGACCTATGACAAATACGCCCCCTTTCCCGAGGAGATGAACCGGGTGCTGACCTCCTCCATCGCGGACCTGCACTTCTGCCCCACCGCCGGGAACCGGGAAAACCTCCTCCGGGAGGGACAGGACCCCGGGGGCATCTTCATTACGGGAAACACCGTCATCGACGCGCTGAACACCACCGTGCGGAAGGATTACCGTTTCACCACAGATGAGCTGAACCGTCTGCCCTACGGGGAGAAGAAAGTTCTTCTGGTCACCTGCCACCGGCGGGAGAACTACGGCGAGCCTATGAAACAAATCATGCTGGCTCTCCGGCAGATTGCCGAGGAGAACCGGGACGTGGAACTGGTCTACCCCGTCCACCTCAGCCCGGTGGTCCGGGAAGCCGTGGATCAATACCTCCGAGGCGCGCCCCGGGTCCATTTGATCGACCCCCTGCCCGCCGACGAGATGCACAACCTGATGGACCGCTGCTTCTTAGTGCTGACGGACTCCGGCGGGCTCCAGGAGGAGGCCCCGGCCCTGGGCAAGCCCGTGCTGGTTCTCCGCCGGGAGACGGAACGGCCCGAGGCCGTGGCCGCCGGAACCGTGAAGCTGGCGGGCGTCGTCCAGGACGACATCGTCACCATGGCCACCCGGCTCATCCGGGACAAGCAGGCCTACGACAAGATGGCCCACGCCGTGAATCCCTACGGCGACGGGCACGCCTGCCGCCGCATCGCCGACGCCGTCGAGTGGCGTTTCGGCCTCCGGGAAGAACGGCCCGCCGATTACGGGGCGTAACGGGCCATGGATAAGCAGAAGCTGAATTGGGTCACCTGGGCCGTACTGGCCATTGCCGTTCTCCTCGTGGCCCTGATGCTGGGGGGCAGCTTGAACCGCACCGCCCATATTACCCTCCCCCCCTCCGACCTTCCCAGGGACCCCGCCGCCGGGGACGGCGGCGACTCCTCCGGCGTGACGGTTGTTGAAATCACGCCCGAGACGGTCCAGGCCGCTGTTTCCAGCCTCTCAAGACCGGAAAACTACGGGCGGAACATGACCCTTGAGTACCTTTGGGACGGCGGCGGCGGGACGGTTGAGCTCTACACCATCGTCCGGGGGCCCTGGACCCGGGTGGACCGGGGACTGCCGGACGGGAATACCCGCATCAGCCTTACCAATGGGGAGGAAACTTATATTTGGTACGGCTATGACCAGGACGCGGAGGTCGCCGTACTGCCGGCGGGAGAGTTCTCCGCCGACGTGGAGCAGTCCATCCCCACCTATGAGGACATCCTGGATCTGCCTGTGGAGGACATCTCTTTGGCGGACTACCGGCCCCTGGACACCCTGACCTGCATCTACGTGGAGACAGCGGCGGATGAGGCGGGCTATTCCACCCGGTATTGGGTCAGCGTGGAAAACGGCCTGCTGGTCCAGGCGGAGCGCCTGCTGGGGGAAAACGCCGTCTACCGGATGACCTCCCTCTACGTGGACCAGACGGAATACGACGCCTCCCGGTTCACCCTGCCCGACGGCACGGTGCTGCTGGACGACGGCGGGACGGAGTCCATGGTGCCCATAAATTGAGACGAGGAAAGGACGGGAATTCCCGTCCTTTTTCCGTCTATAAAATCAGCAGCAGCCCCAGGGCCACCAGCAGCTCCTCGTCCGCGTTCTCCCGGAAGAGGAAAAACAGCAGCGCCAGCAGCAGCAAATCCCCGGTGTCCACATGGTCCAGGTGAAGCTGATCCAGCAGATGCTGGAGAATTCCCGTCAGGCCGTCCGAGGGCCGCCCGCCGTGGGGAGGGCCGTGGGGAGGCCGCCCAGGCAGATCCA